>JAFGNE010000050.1 GCA_016927155.1 Candidatus Peregrinibacteria bacterium | reverse complement strand
TGAATAAGCCAAAGAGTGAACTTTGACAATTAACGTATAAAAGATTAAAATGATAGGTGGCTGAAAAGCCTTTTTATCAAAACCATTACCTTACGTCTTGTAGCCCATCCGCTTCTCGGTGGCCCGCTTGGAACCCCTGCCTCACTCATGATATCAACCCGTCTAAAATCTCCAGTCCCTCACGTTATCCGGTTTTCAGATAAGACGAAAAACCTATCACGAATGTCTTCCCTTTCTTAAGGGCAAGCAGGTTCAAAGTTGCCATGTGGACGTAAGGTTAACCCCTTAACTTTTTATTTTATGAACACTGTTATTTTTATCCTGGTTGGCGTGGCCATCGGTGCGGGCGCCGCTTTCGGTTATTTTAATATCGGCCAAAGCAGGCGCCTCAAAAAACTCGAACGGGAAACGGGTGAAAAAATAGCCACCGCTGAAAAACGACTGGCGGAAACGGAACACAAAGTGGCCTTGGCGGAAACCAAGCTGAAAGAAAAAGTCCTTGATGCCAAAAACAAGGCGTTGGAAATTATCGACGAAGCCAAAAAAGAAGAACGTGAAATGCGCCGTAATCTGGAAAAACAGGAAGAGCGCCTGATGACCAAAGAAGACGGTTTGGACAAAAAAATCACCGAAGTGGAAAAGCTGAAAGAGGCCTACCTGAAACGGACAGAAGACATAAAAATAAGAGAGGAAAAGGTGGAAAGCTTGTATAAGGAACAGGAAGAAAAACTCAGCCAGATCACCCAGCTTTCCAAAGAACAGGCGAAGGAAATGCTGTTGGCTAATGTGGAACGCGATTATAAGCCCCAGCTCGTTTCTCATTATAAAAGCATGGTGAATG
The DNA here is from genome assembly GCA_016927155.1 of Candidatus Peregrinibacteria bacterium. GTDB lineage: Bacteria > Patescibacteriota > Gracilibacteria > UM-FILTER-43-11 > UM-FILTER-43-11 > JAFGNE01. Next base: position 11,786 of record JAFGNE010000050.1, on the reverse strand, counting down.
ACATCAAGGAAGACGCGAATAAGGAAGCCAAAAACATCATCGCGCAAGCCATCCAAAAACTCGCCTCGGACGCCACCTCGGAAGCCACACAAACGCTGGTGGAGCTGCCGAACGACGACATCAAGGGCCGCATCATCGGCAGGGAAGGCCGTAACATCAACGCCTTCGAGCATTTGACCGGTGTGGACGTGATTGTGGACGACACTCCCGGTGCCATCGTGATTTCCGGCTTCGACCTGGTACGCCGTTACATTGCCAAGCGTTCGCTGGAAAAACTGGTGGCCGATGGCCGCATCCAGCCCGCGCGCATTGAAAGCATTGTGGAAGAAACCAAACTGGAAGTGGGGCAAATGATGAAGGAATTCGGTGAAAAAGCCGCTTACGAAATGGGCATTACCGGCCTACACCCGGATCTCATCAAGATCATCGGCCGCCTCAGGTTCCGCACCAGCTACGGCCAGAATGTGCTGAAACACAGCATGGAAGTGGGCTTTATTGCCGCCGCTATCGCGGCGGAAGTGGGCGCCGACGTGCACACCGCCAAACTGGCAGGCTTCCTGCATGATATCGGCAAGGCGGTGGATCACGAAATTGAAGGCAGCCATGCCCTCATCAGCCGTGACATTTTAAAGAAATACGGCCTTTCCAAAGAAGTGATCCACGCGGTGGAAGCCCACCATGAAGAAGTGCCGTTTGAGTCGGCCGAAGCCATGATTGTCCAGGCCGCGGATGCCATTTCGGCCTCCCGGCCCGGCGCGCGTCGCGAAACGCTGGCCATCTTCTTGAAACGCCTGCAAGACCTGGAAAATTTGGCCCTTTCATTCAAAGGCGTTGAAAAATGCTACGCCATCCAGGCCGGGCGTGAAGTGCGCATCTTTGTGAAACCTGATGAGGTAGACGACATGGGCGCTATAAAGCTCGCCCACGATATTGTCACTAAGATTGAACAGGAACTCACTTATCCGGGCACCGTAAAAGTACAGGTCATCCGGGAACTTCGCGCCATCGATACCGCTAAATAACGCTAGGGCAAGGGGTTGGAATTCCTTCCTTTCCCTAGCCCCTACAAATGCGTTTGTATCTCCTGCAACGCCTCGATGAACATGGGGATATCTTCTTTATCCATCATAATAGTGCTTTTCTTGCCATGGCTCTTCTCACTGATTTTAACGAATTTGCCGTTAGCGCTTTCTTTTAAATCCACAAAAAACGTGCGGAATTTGGCATCGATCCGTTTGGAGAAAATCTCGTCCGGATAACTGCCGGGCCTTTGGCCGCTTCGGGCAGGGCGGTTGGTAAGCACAGGAGGGGCGGGATCGTTCGGGTTGATATCATCGAACTGGTAATCCTGTTGGTTTTGGTCGTCCATTTCCTTTAGAATTAAATTACATTGAACCCATTATACCCACCGCACAAGAAAAGACAAAATGATCTATATCGACGCCTCGCGCTACAACAACACGGCCAAAAGGACAGGGGTGGAAAATTATTCTTTCCATCTGATCAATGAGCTTGTCCGCCTGAAACCCCACGGCATTACCCTGATCAGCCCAAAGAAAATCGACCTGCCCGTAAAACAGATCATCATCTCCTTTCCGCGCCTCTGGACGCAGGTACGGCTGAGCTGGGAAATTTTGCGGAATAAAAAAATCGATAACCTGTTCGTGCCGTCCCACCTGCTCCCCCTCGCCCATCCCGCCAACTCGACGATCACCATTCACGACGTGGCCTTCAAACACCATCCCGAAAGTTACGGGCGGCTCTCGCGCTGGTATCTGGATTACGGCGCACGGCAGGCGGTTAAAAAGGCAAACCGGATCATTGTGCCCTCGGACACCACCAAATTGGACCTGATTCATTTATACAAAGCCAACCCGGACAAAATCGCGGTGATTCCCCTCGGTTTTTCGCCATCGGATGTAAAAGTGACGGTTAGCGAAGCGAAAAAGATAATGGGGAAATGGAAATTGGACATTGGGAATTACTTTTTGTATTTGGGCCGCATTGAGCATAAGAAAAACACGGATAACCTGATAAAAGCCTTCCAGGTTTTTGCCCACTACAACAAAAAGGTTAAGTTAGTGCTCGCGGGTTTCCCTGGCCGTGGCGGCACGGAGATATTGAGAAACATCCCGCCTTCTGTCGCGGAGAGGATTGTCGTGACGGGCTATGTGGACGAAAAAACAAAAGAGGTCTTACTGAAAAATGCCCTCTGTTTCATTTTCCCCTCCCGCTATGAAGGGTTTGGCCTGCCTTTGCTGGAGGCCATGCATGCCGGCATCCCCATAATCGCTTCCAAAATTCCCACTTCCTATGAAATCGCGAAAGGAAACGCCCTATTTTTTGAAACCGAAAACCCCTCCATGCTCGCCCATCTGATGGCACGCGTGGCCGAAAGCGGGTCCTTGCGGGAAAAAATGGTAAAACAGCACAAGGAAACGCTGAAAAAATATTCATGGAAAGAATGCGCGGAAAAAACGCTGGAGCTTTTTAACTAGTCCAATCCCACACTTTGCTTTTGTGTTCGGCGGAAGCTTCTTCGCTGCTCACGGCCAATTTGACTTTAGAGGGCGCGGCATCCGGCCCAAGGTATTTGATGACGATCATGGTGATGTCGTCGATCTGGACGTATTCTTCCACAAAACCCTGGAATTCTTTGGTAAGGCTATCGAAAATACCTTCGGCCGTGGGGCGGTAACCGTGTTTTTTCAGGGAGTCGGCGAGGCGCTGGAGCCCGTGCATTTCGCCCGTCTGATTTTTGGCTTCCGTGATGCCGTCGCTGTAAAGCACAACGCAATCCCCTACGGCTAAAGGCGGGATTTCCTTTTCCATGGCGATTTTGGAAACGTCGGGGATCATGCCAAGCGCGATACCGCCGGACTTGATGGGTTCCACCGTTTCCGTGGCCTTGCGGTACACCAAGATATGCTCATGGCCCGCGCCGGTGTAATAAAACTTTTGTTCGCTTTTCACCCAGCGCAGCATGACGGTGGTCATGAACAATCTCGAGCTGATGCGGGGGGTGAGAAGGGCGTTGGTCTTAACAATGATATCGCGGCCGTTCGCGACGCCCTGCGCGACGAGAGTGGTAACCAGCGTATCCACCATCATCATAATCAGGCCCGAAGGGACGCCATGGCCCGTCACATCACCAACGTAAATGAAAAGCTGGCTGCCGTCGGGAGAAAGCAAAAAATCAAAGGTATCGCCCCCGATTTCAGCGGCCGCACGGGTTTTGGCTACAATATCGAGGCCGGGAGTGGCCGGTGCCTCCTTCGGCAAAACATCCTGTTGGATCTGCGAAGCGATATCAAGCTCGGACGACATGCGGCGGCGTTCGCGCAAATCGTATGATATTTTTTCCAAATCGCGCGTGATCTCATTAAAAAAATGGGTAAGCACGCCGACTTCATCAATAGTGGTAGGATCAATCCGCCGGTAGCTTTTTCCTGTAAGCAGGTTTTGTACCTGGCGGGTAAGGCGTTTTAAAGGAGCGACGATATCGGCCGCGAAAAGGATAAAAATTAAGGCAAGCCCCGAAACAACGGCCAAAAGGAAAAAATTGGTGGGGATCGCGTCAACACCGCCGCGGTTCAGGGCGATCCCGAGCCCGAAAGCTATCGCCATAAGGACGGCGAAAAGGAAAAGAGCTTTCCCGATGATGCTCTGGCGGATAAATTTCATAGTTAACTTTTGGAATTTTCAACAGCCTGTTCCCATGTTTCGTAATGAGGAAGGATAGTAATGAGGCCGACTAAAGAAAGGATATCGGTCAGCGTCTCATTCAAGCCCGCCAAAATGAGTTTGCGGCCGCTTTTGGCCAAAGTGGTGTGCAGGTAGACCAGGTAGCCGACAACTTTACTGTTGATGAAGGTAAGGGCGGCACAATCCAGCACCAAAATTTTTAGGGCAGGATTCCCCAGCAAGGGTTTCACGGCATTTTCCAAATCCGGCAGGCCTGTCTGGTCAATTTCCCCTCCGGCATGGATAAGGCCAAAGGAAGTACGGATAATTTCGGTGGATAGGGAATAAGTGGAAACCATAAAAATCAGGCGGTTAAAGTCATCACGCGGCCAAGGCCGACAATATCCAGGACATCTCTCACTTCCTTGTTGGCTTTTGCCAGCGTTACCGTCCCGTGTTTTTTGCTGAGGACATTGTAAACCTGTGCCAAGTGCCCCACGAACGTGCTATTGATGTAATCAACCTCAGAAAGGTCCAATGTAAGCGCGGAACCTTCCGGCATGCTTTGGGCCCGTTCAAAAACAGGCGTAAAAAGTTCTTCAATGTTGTATTGGTCCGAAAGGGCCTGCAGCCGCACGGTAACAGCGGGGCCTTTTGGCTTTTCTTCAGCGGCAGGCGGCTGGGCGGGAACATGCATTCCAACAGCCAATTCTGTAAGCGGAGGCGGAGGCGGGTTGGTGGTCACGATCTTTTTGGTAAAAGAGACGCGGATGCCCCCTTGTGGGCCTTGGTCAATGGTAAAGCCGTCCGTCCATAAATTGGCGATAAGCGCCAGCCCGCGGCCATGCGTACTGGTGATTTGATTATGGTCGGCATTAGCCGCAATAGTAGCTCTAAGCTCTTTAACCGACATCGGTTGGGTGCCGGTACCATCATCGGAAATCATAAAACCCGCATCCGTATCGTCATAAAAAATTTCAATTTCCACCTTGCTCTTCATCTCCGTGGAACCATATTTTACCGCGTTCATGAAAAGCTCATCGACTACGAGTTTCAGGCGGCTGCACCATGATTTGCTGAAACCGGCCATGCAGAAAATTTCCTCCGCGATGTTGCGGACCATTGCCGACAGGCGCAGCGTGGCGGGAACGGTGAATTGGAACGTTTGTCGATTCACTTTATTTTTAATCTTTTTATTATACCAAAAAATGGCTTAAACTTCAACCGATTCATCAAGCAGCTTGTTCACTTTAAGGACTTCAATAGTCTTATCCACCACTTCGGAAGGGCTGTAATGGGATTTGATGAGATAGGCGTCGATATCGTCGAATTGGGCGTTTTGGGTAAAATGCGTGGCATCCAAGTTAGTGAGCATGATGACGGGTACATACTTTTTGACGTTTTTGCGGATTTCTTTAAGCACCTGGTAACCGTCTATGTTGGGCATCATGATATCCAGAAGCAGGATATCAGGCTCCCTGCGCTTCAGCTTTTCAAGGGCCGCCTTGCCGTCGGGCGCCGTGTAAACGGTAAAACCGCGCCTCATGAACGTGATGGAATACATTTCGCAGATGTCACGGTCGTCTTCGACAATCATGACTTTGATATTGCTTAAAGGATTTTTATTGTGTGCCATAACGCAAAAATTAAGAAAGGGGGAGTTGGACAGTAAACGTTGTGCCTTTTTGTTTTTGGCTTTTCACGGTGATTTTGCCGCCATGAAGCTCAACAATGTTTTTTGAGATAAAAAGCCCAAGCCCTGCGCCCCCCTTGTAACGCGTGTCGCCGTCCTTGATTTGTATGAATTTCCCGAAAAGGAGCCCGATTTTGTCTTTCGGTATGCCAACACCTTCGTCAATGACTTTAAAGACGACATAAGGTTTGGCGTGGACTATTTCCACAATAACCGAATGGCCCGGAAGGGTGAATTTGATCGCGTTATCAAGCAGGTTGCGGATCACCTGGGAAAGCCGGATGGGATCCGCGGGAATTTTAAGGCCGCCTTTTTGGCGCGGATGGTGGAAAATCAGTTTCAATTTTTTTTCATTCGCCTGGAAAGCGATGCCTTCTATCGCGCTTTTGATCAGTCGGACAAGATCGGTAGGCGATTTCTGGATTTCAAAACGCCCTGTTTCCAGGCGGGAAACATCAAGGATGTTATTAACCAGGTGGTTCAGGGATTCGGCATTGGAATAAGCGCGGCCGAGGAACTGGCGGGATTCCGGAGGCAGGCATTTTAAGGTATCCTCTTCCATTAAAAAGGAAAGGTAACCGCGGATGGAAGTGAGCGGCGAACGCAATTCGTGTGAAGTGACGGCGATGAATTCGTCTTTGAGCTCGTTGAGGGAACGGAGCCTGCGGTTCGCCTCTTCCAAATGATGGGTTTTTTCACGCACAGTGGCCTGCAGTTCCTGGTTAAAATTCCGGATCTTCGCCTCGGCCGCTTTCATTTTCGTAATATCATGGACGCGCCCAATAATACCGGAACGGCCATGGTAATCCAATTTCTGGGCGATGATGTCCACGTCGATGGCGGTACCGTCTTTTCGGAGGCCTTTTTCTTCACAGCGGGAGCTGTTTTTCGCGCTTTTCTGCAAACGCCGGGTGCAATGGCCACCCGGAACAAACCGCCGTATGGATTGGCCCAGCGCCTCTTTTTCGGAAATGCCGAAAATCTTGCAAAAGCTGGGGTTAGTGTAACGGATGATCGATTTTTCCACGATATAAATCCCCGCGACGGATTTTTTGACGATTTTCTGGTAACGCTCCAGGATTTCGCGGTTATGGATATGTTTGATGAGCAGGCGCATGACACTTTCAACCACTTTGCGTTCTTCGGCGGAAAAAGGGCTTTTCCCCGGGAAAGGAATTTTTTTGGTGTACCCTACCTGTAAAAATCCGCGCCGCACGCCGCGGATGATAAAAGGCTCTTCAATTTTATAGAGGAAACGCGCGGACTTGCGGCAGGATTTATATTCCCGTCCGTCAAAAACAATACGGGCATAAGCCATATCACGGTACTCCAGGGCATGGACGATATCGCGGGAAATATCGCAAAGGACATCGCAAAGAGGCCGGATCATCAGCATATGGGACTGGGCGCGGTGCATCACACCCAATTCTTTCATGCGTTGGCCCAGCGCCCGCTCCACCTGTTTTTTTTCGGTAACGTCGACCACAAGGACTTGGGAATGGACTTCTCCGCCAATGATAATACGCTTGGAATACGTTTGCAGCTGTATTTTTTTTCCGTTTTTCCGAAGGCCGATATATTCGCCCAATTCAGGCAAATCGCGCCCTTTTTGGCGGAGCAGGGTCAGCTTCTTGGCTACCCGGTTGGACTCGGGAATCAGGAATTTTCCAATATCCTTACCCACAAGTTCGTAACCATTATCATATCCGAAAATATTCGCGATTTTTTGGTTGGCAAAAGAAATTTTCGTGCCCTGGAACATGCATACCCCCACCATAGACTGGTCGATCATGGACCGATAGCGCTCTTCCGAAAAACGCAGCAGTTCCTCGGCACGTTTGCGCTCGGTGATATCGAGTAATGAAGCCACACTGTTTTTGGTGCCGGGAATCATGCCGACGGTCATATGCACGTTCCGCACTTCACCCTTATGGTTGACGAAACGCGTCTCATAATCGCGCGGGGCGCTTTCGGGAGCTTTTCGGCGGAGGGTATGGTATTGGCCCATACGGGACACTTCATCTTTGTCAAAAAAATCCGTCCATTTCTTTTTGCTTTCGATTTGCTCTTTTTTGTAGCCCGCCATTTTTTCAAATTCTGAATTGGCCAAAATAATGAATTTATTTTCATTAATGATGATGGTGGCTGTTCCCGTATTTTCAAAAATGGCGCGGTATTTCTGTTCATTTTCCCTGAGGGCATTTTCTTTTTTCTTCAGTTCCGTTAAATCTGTCATGATGCCGATCGTGCCGCCATCAGGCAAAGGCGTGCCGGAAAGGAGCACGGGGATTTTTTTGCCGGACTTGGTAAGCAGGTCACCTTCATAGCTGGAACTGATGCCCTCCTTGCGATGGCTAATATTAACATTCCTGACCCTTTCGGCGCTTTCAGGGGTCCAAAAATCATAGGATGCGCGCCCGAGCATTTCCTCAAGCGTATATTCCATGATTTTGCAAAACTTGGGGTTCGCGTAAATCGTGCGTTCGTTCACGTCGCCCATCCACACCGCTTCATTCATGTTTTCCACTAAACGCCGGAATTTGATTTCACTCATGGAAACCTCTTTCGGGGCGCCAAGAATAATCGGCTTTTTCAAGCGGATTATTTTTTTCCCTGCGGCTTTTGCGGTAAAAATTTTGGGCTCCATCGGCAGATTAATTAAAAAATCAACCGGAAGGGGTTTGTGTTTGTTTCTTTAAAGGTATTTTAACATGGAAAAGGGAAGGCGGACACAAAACAAATCAATTTTTTCCAGGGCCGCCATCGTCATCATCTTCTTCTCCGCTTTCGGATTTTTTTGGCGGTGAAGACGGAGAAATGAAACAGTCATCAAAGGACATCTGATAAAGATCAGGAGAGCCGGCGGCATCTGGAGGGGCTTCCTGGAAAGCGCGTACGGAATCAGCGAGACTTGAAAGCGTATAACGGTTAGCGTTAAGTTCTTCAAGGATTTTTTCCGGTATTTCGGACTCAAGCAGGCTGGCCGCGTCCGCCGAAGCCTTCTGGACATCGCCTAAAGTTTCACAAGTCGTATAATGGCGCGCATGGATGATGGAGTCTTTCAATTGGTGGAAAAAGGCGATACAGGAGGGATTATCACCTTCCAGAAGGTCAATATCCAAATTTTCATCGTGGTGTTTTGCCCGAATATGGTCCTCCAAATGGACAAGCTGTTTCTCGGCCATGGACAACGCGGACAGCAAATTGGCCCTGATTTTTTTGAGCCGTTTATTAAGCTCACGGACCAGGAGCGCTAAAGGCGGCGCGTCCTTATATTGTTCCGGCAGGGAGGAGGAAGGAATCCCGGAAACAATTTCCTGTTTCCTTTGTAAACGTAAATGGTTAGCCAGACGGGAAGTGATTTGGAGATTGGCAAAAAGGCTGGTGGCATCAAAGCCATGCTTGAAAAAAGCGGCCATAAGGGCATTGATGATTTCCTGCATGCCGCCGAATTTTCTTATCCTCCAAACATTGTACAAATTCCCCTCCTCTTTGCCTTCCGCGATTTCCCTCAGCATTTCCTGGAACAGGCCCCATTTGACCTTTTTGACGATAAGGTCGCGAAAAGCCGCGCGGGAATAAACCGATTCGAAAGAGAAAAGGGATATAAATTTCATACCTTCATGGAGATGTCTTTTGATCTCGTCTGCCGGAAGAAAATCCCATTCGTCACGGACGTTTTTCCCCCTTCGGATGATGACAGAGCGCACTTCCTGTTCTTGGGGGTCCCCCACGATTGAAAATTTATATTCATCGCCAAAAAAAATTTCCAGGTTACGCAATTCATTGATGCGGATATGGCGCGTGTAAGATTCATTGACCCCGTCAAGGACGAAAACTCCTCCCGGCCTAAGCCGGATCAGGATTTCGTTAACGGCTTTCTGGAAAACGGAATCGTGAAGATGGGAAAAAGCCCGGCTCTCATGGGCCATAACAAAACGGGAGCTGTTTCCAGGTATGGCGTCATTCAGGGCACGGAAATGGGCTTCCTGTACGCCATGGGGCTGGTGATGATGGAGAAGGGCCCTCAGATTAGGGGTTTGGGAAACGTCTTTCTCTATGGAATCCAGGAGGGAAGCGTAAGCCAACTTAATTGCTTCCTCGGCCTTTTGGTCACCTTGCCCAAAAAAATAATCTTTGCCGTCCCGGCAGTTCGCACGATGGACCAGGCGGCGGACAGGAGTAATAAAATAGGCGGGAATATCCGGGAGGATTTCCATAATTTTTGCCTCCTGTTCATCAACGATTTTTCCTTTATCCATCACTTCCATAGAAGAAAGTGTCGGGGCGAAATACTGCCGAAGGAAACCGACAGGGTCATTGATGTAATGAGCAAAATAAGGGCGGGCGGCCTCGCTGACATAGCCGGGAGTATCTTTGGGGAATTCCCTGGCGCGGAAAACGCGTTTTTTGCCTTCTGCATACATCTTGAGGGGTTTTTCCTTCGGCAGGCTCAGGAGAAATTCCCGGATTTGGTTTTCATCCAACATATTGCCAAGTTCCACGGTCAAAAGCCCTCCAAGCCCGTATTCGTTAAAAAGAATGGTGGAAAGATCAGCGATGAAACATTTTAATCCCGCGGCGACCGATTCATCTTTTTGCGGCAAAAGGGCACATCCCAGAAAACGTTCCGGCGCGATAAACCAGGCATTGGCCAGCCCCACGTGTTCCATGCCCGCTGTAACCTGATCGTTTTTCAGGTCAACCATGATCTGGCCATCGCCGGGGCCAAGGCAAAGCACAACAGGTTTGCCCCCTGGATGTTCAGGCCCGCAAAATCCGGCAACGGCCGCGGCAAGCCCCGGAAAATCATGGATACCCCAAAGTTTTTCCGCCTTCGCCACCCCCCTATCCACCTGCCAATCTGAAAGGGAAAGGAGCTGGGTATATCGGAAAACATTTTCTGAAGACTCCAAAAACACATCGGAAGGATTGGGGTGGACGCGCTGATAAGGTTTTTTGAGGCCGGCCACTTTTTCTTTTGTAAACGGATTAGCCGCCCCTCCCATAGGATCGGAATGGTCTTCTAGGGCCCGCGTAGCCAGCTCACGAAACGCTTCACTATAATTTGCGATATGGTGTTCAAGATGCCTCCGTGCCCTTTCTTCAGCGCCTGCAAAAACAGCGGACGGCTCCGGAGGGGAAAAAGCTTGTGTATTATCAAAAGGTTTATCCTCATGTGCCAGGCATTCGCCCAAGGCCGTTTTAAAACTATCAAAATCTTTACCCTGTTTCGAATAAAAACCGGAAAAACCCAACTGGAGCATGTCATTCTTCTCTTCCGGAGAAAGCTCATAACCGGTAGTCAAAATACCCTTGATGCCTTGTCGTTCCCCTTGGATCTGGCGGAAAAACTCAATCCCTTTTGAGGGAACCTCGTCTCCCAAACCGGTAAAATCAAATCCTGGCGGCGAAAGGGTTTTATCACAAATGACCACATGGATTTCCGCGCGCGCGGAACGGAAGATTTCTAAAGCCTCCTCCGCGTTTGAAGCGAAAGAAATGTTACCAGGGGAAACACCTAATTGTTGCAGGAACTTTTGGAATAACCTAAAGACAACATGATTATCATCTACAACAAGCACCTTAAGGTTTTTCCATTCCAAGGATCCGTTTTCCATATTCAGCAACAAAATACTTACCCTATTATATAGGGGTATAAAAAAATAGCACTATATTCTATTGCTGTCAACTCTAAAAAGGTTATAATAAACCTGTTCTTTCAAACCATGGGGATGCATTGGCTTTGACAAGGATGGATTCGTCACTGAGCCGCAATCCTGCCATCGCGCTGTCTGGCAGAAATTAGTCCAGCGCAATTATAATTGCCAACAATTATAGATCTTTAAGCGCCAGCAAAGAGGCCCCGGTATTAGCTTATGCTCCTATCGACGGCTCCTATGCCATGGCCGCTTAATTAAGGCCGCCATTTCGCGGCCACGTCCTTCAGGCGACACCTGCTGACCTGAAAGGGCGTGATTAGCAGGCCAAGCGTTTATTCCGCCGCCTTAGGAAGGAACGACCAAAAATAACAAGGCTAAGCGGCGGCGCTCTTCGCCCGTTCCTGATCCCGCCGACGAAAACCCGAAACGGGACATGATTGTAGAAACTTTTTGGCTCCACCCTTGGACGCGGGTTCGACTCCCGCCATCTCCACCAAAGAAGCGAGAAACACGCCCCGAAGCGCAGGCGTCCCGGGCCCAAGGTGGCGAGGGCCGCCGGAGCGCAGGGCTCCGAAATGAAAATTTGCGAAGAAAATTTTCTTTGAGGATAGTGTTTCCCTTTTGGCAAAGAAGCGAGAAACACGTCCCGAAACGAAAGAAGCCCGAGCGTCTAGCCGAGGGTGACTTAAGCGAGGATAAAAATGCGCAAATTTTGCGAAGCGCAGCGGAGAAGAATTAAGCATTTT
>JAFGNE010000049.1 GCA_016927155.1 Candidatus Peregrinibacteria bacterium | reverse complement strand
ATAACGGAAAAGAATTTGCATATAGACGTTTCCCCGGATCAGGGCTATGACGCCAACGGCACTTACGAAATCAGGGCCGTGGACACCGCCGACAACGAAAGCTCCAACGGCCCGAACGATTCATTTGATGTGGAGTATAAGGAGCCGGAGATAAGTGAGTTGGAGATTGATTGCTCCAGAGATGAAGGATTTTGTGTAAGCGGAGGAAATGATTATCCTGTTAATTTCTCTGTCACAAACGCTATTTCCTGTACAGCGACAGTGGAAAAAATATCAGGAACGGGCACACCAGGCAGTGTTTCTTCTGTAACACTGAATGGGACTTCAGGCTCATTCACTTATACCACTGGTTCTACTGCATTTGATGTGATACGTATTACGGTCGAATGCATTGGAGCAAAGGAGACAAAAAGTAGCTACATTGATAAAACGCTAGATTAAGCAAAAGAGATTATTAGCTTATTGACATTTACATATTCTTGCATGTGAACCAGAGGGTGTGTTCATACAACCAAATAAAGCAACAGAACCATTTGGGATATAATTAGGTGAATTATGTCTAGCCTTACAATAACTAGCCATTTTATAGGGCGCATAGCTGTTATCTAGTCCATTTGGATCTGTTAATTGTTGAAACGTATTAACATTTAATCCTGCACAAATTGCACTATTCACATTCCAATCGCTAGCCTCACAATTGAAATCGATTCCCATGCTGGTGTCATCAAGCATGTCACAAACTGTTGTACAAGACTGCTGCGTTCCACCTAAAAGCCAGCACTCATTTCCGTCCGTGCCGGCATAACCACATACCTTAATTGTAAGCGAATCCGCTCCAGTCGCGGAAAGCGTATATGTTGCAACATCATTGGGAACAAATGTGTTTGCGGTTACAGTTCCTGTTTTTCCGGCAGGAACGGATGTAATGGTAACCGATTCGGGTGAAAGATTTTGCATACTTAGTCCAACTGCAGCGCCTTTCGCGTAATAAGGCTGATCGGAAGTAAGTGTGAGAATGGGTGTTTGCTGTTCTTCAATACAAGCTCCGTTTTCAGGAATATAACCGGTATAGCAGGTAATAACACAGTCACTCCATTCTCCCCACTGACCTTCCTGTGAACATGTTCTTGTTTTTTGATTGATACCGTTTTCAACAGGAGTACATTCATCTGTTGAACTCTCTTCTTCTCCAAATTCACATTCCCGCTCCGCGTTGATTGTAAATGTCGCGGTTAGGTTTGTTTGGAACGGCATCTGAAAGCCGATAATCTGCTTAAGGCGACAGGTAAGCGTAACGGTTTCGTCCGAACCGGTGGCGGCGATGGCTTTGAGGGTGTTATCGGTGTTATTGATTTCCACTTTGCCCACGGGCGCCGCAGACCATACGCAGGCGTCATAAAGCGCTGGCGCGGTGATGGTCGTCGGATCAACCGTTACGGTGAATGTCGGAGTAATTGTTTCGCCGACGGTGTAGGAGCTGTTTACTCCCGTCATCGTAACCGCCGTGACAATGGGCAGCCTCACCCACAGGCTTTTTCTTTCCACTTTCGTCACGTTATCCTCAGAGGTGACCATAAGAGTAACTTTGTATTCGGCGGGTTCGCCCGTGAGGGCATCGCCAAGGTCCAGTGTGGCGGTTGGGGCGGAACTGCTGGACGGCGTAACGGAACCGCGCGAGATTTGCCATTGGTAAGTTTTTGCGTCTTCCTTTATGGCAGTAAGAGTCACTTCGCGCAGGACGGCACTGGGCGGGAGGACGTAGGGATTTTCCTTTGATGTATCGGCTATCGCGGTGCCGTTTACCTGAAAACTGAAATCCGCCATGCCGGCAGGGCTGGCCGGAAGGATGGTTATTGTTTTGGCCGCGCTTGCCATAAGCTGCCCTGAAGAACCGTCAGGCGAACCCAAAAGATAGGCCGAAAGGGTGAAATCGCAAACGCCTTCGGAAGAAGCGGTGATTGAAAACTCTCCCGTTTCGCTTGTGTTGTATGTGTTATCGGAAAGCGAGCATGGGCTTGTTGTTATATCGCTTATCCTATACTGGACACTCATTCCCTCCGGAAGCTTTGAGGCGTCGAAAGCCATTAAAGCCGCCTTTACCGAAAAGGTGAGTGAAGAAGAAGTGCCCCCAGGTAACACTTCCGGCAAGCGCACTTCCGAAGGGCCTGTAACATAAAGCCAGGCTCCCTCCTGTTCCGGCTCCGGATTCAGATGCTCCTCCGTCAAATTCATATCCTCGGCAAAGCCAACGGGGGGATGGGAATAACCGGAGCGTGTTTCAATGCCGTTTGCGGCGTCCTTTATTTTCGCGAAAGCGAAAACAACAGTTTGGCCTATTAAAGAGGAGTCGGTTGAAAACTCATAAGCGCCGTTGGACGAAGATGGCTTTGTGAAATAGTTTGCCGTGTCGCAAACGGGCTCCGGGCCGCCGGCCACACCGGTAGCGCCGGTGCAGGCGATGATATGGGTGAAATCCCATTGCTCCATGCTCCTTATGCGGACGATGATGCCATTGCCGTCATCGGACGCGATGGAAAGAAGGTAAGGGCGGATGTTATTGTTCAGCGTGAAGAGCGCGGGGGGAATGTCTTCCTCTGTTACATTTTCCTCTTCCCCCGGCTTGCCTTCCTCATCAAAACCCAGTTTTTGCATATCCGAAAGTTCGGCGAGCGGTTCTGATTCTTCGGGAAGATTCGGATCGGGATCCAAAACATCCACATTCCCCGAAATCACGACCACGCTTTTGGGATTGCCGTTATCATAAGCTTCCATAATAAATTCCGTCCCCCGCACGCCCGCGATGGCGGTGGTTGTTTCGATGGAGAATTCCGAGGCGGAGGCCAGGCGGACGACCTTGGACCAGATACGGCCTTTGCCGAGGATAAGCTTAATGCGGGTAATGATGCTATCGGCCTTGTTTTCGGTAACTTCGGAATCTTCGCTGATGGTCACTTCACTGCCGGTATCGAGGTGGGAAACCGAACCGTCAGAAAAGTAGATGTCGGCAGTGCCGTTTGTAGCGGAAATGATATCGCCCTTGTAAAGGGTCGCCGTATTGGACTTGGCGCCCCCATTCACCTCCACCTGCCCGTTCACATTATCCAGCCTCGCCGTAATCACAAGATGGTCGGGGCTATAAGGCAGGTAAGGGCCTTTGTTCATTACAAAGTTGGGGCCGTCGTACGCGCGAATAAGGGAAGGCAAATTGAATCCTCTGGAAAGGTTATCCGCGGTGCGGGCGGTCCATTTGCCATCGCTTTCCTCGTAAAGGCCGGCCACCATGAAGTACTTGCCGGTGGCATCCACGCCGTACACGTAGCGGGAGCCGGTGCGGGGGTCTACGGGCACTTCCTGCAGGTAGCGTTTGGAAAGCAGGTTGTTATCGATCATCCCCTGGCGGAAGGAGGCGGAATCGCAGTCATGGGCGTAGGTGGCGTCGGCGTTAAAGCAGAGCACGTTCTGGTCGCCGCCGGTTGCCGGTTTCGGGAAAGAGCCGAAATGATCCTTTTTGTACTGCTCCAGCGCGTTACTGATGGCGATAAGGTCGTCCATCATCTTATCGTTCATATTCATCGTCTTCACCCGCTGAATGCCGTAATAAGCGGCGCCCGAAAGGATACCGATGATCACGATAACGATGATAAGCTCAACGAGGGAAAATCCTTTCTTGCAATAAGAAGGATAGGGGGGGGTTTTTGTCTGTGCCATATTTTGTTTTTGTTTTATTCGGTCCACAGCCGTATTATACCGGATGGATAAGAAAAAACAACGATGCTCATCGACTACCACATACACAACCATTTCTCCCCCGATTCCGAATCGGAAACGGAAAAGATCGCGGCGAAAGCCGTGGAACGGGGCATGAAAGAAATCTGCATCACCAACCACGGGGAAACTTTTTTGAAAGACGGGGGGCGGGAAACGTTTACAGTGGAAGAAGCCGTAAAACGGTTTTCGGCCTGCCGCAAGGAAATCGCGGAAACGCAAAAAGCATTCCCAAACCTACCCATCCGCTTCGGCGCGGAAATCGAGTACAAGAAAGAATGGCTCCCCCTTCTCAAAACATTTGTGGATAAAATGGATTTTGATTTTATCATCGGTTCGCACCACATCGTGGACGGAGTGGTCATCTCCTCCCATCATTTCGCCGCGGACTTATTCAGCCGCGCCGGTGAAAAAGAGGCCTACGCCGGTTATTTTGAAGGGCTTTTAAAAATGGTGGAATGGGGGCATTTCGACGCTGTCGGCCATTTTGACATCATCAAAAAATACGGCCATCAATTTTACGGCCCGTTCCGGCCCAAAAAATACAAACCCGAAATCATGGCGGTGCTGCTCATGATGAAAGACAAGGGCATCGGCATTGAACTCAACGCCAACTGCCTGCGCGATAAGTGCAAGGAGCTGTTCCCCCACCCCGATATCTTAAAATGGTGCCTTAAAATCGGCATCGAAAATTACACAATGGGTTCAGACGGCCACGAGTGGCAGAATACGGGCCTTAACATAAAAGAGGCTTTGCAAATTGCCAAAGACGTGGGCATCCCGGCTATTTCAACTTATATAAAACGCCGCCCGACCCAGCATTTTATTTAACGTTTTTAAGCCAGTCCGGAACGGGGCCCGTCTGTTTATCGAGCGGGGCGGGACCGGGGTTTTCAGGGTGGGGGGGAGAATTTTCCAATCCACCTCCATCTTTGTTTTCCGTTTCTTTTTTCGGCTCTTCAACCTCCCCTTCCAAAACCTCTTCCTTTTCATCCTGCATAGGCGCGGAAGGCGTCGGAACATCGGAAACGGGCTCAATCATCTCGTGGACGCCAAGGGCGGTAAGAATGGTAAGTTTCATCCGTTCAATCAGTTCATCAAAAGTCATGCCGGGGTTCTGCGCTTTCAGAAAAACCAGAAAACCAAGAACAATGAGGACGGCAAGGACAATGACGACTAAGATGAGGTAAAGGATGACCTTCAGTATCTTAAGGATGATGGAACCGCCCTCAGCCGCTTCCTCCCCTTCGGCGGGGGAAACGGGCGGAGTTTCCTCGGCAACCTGCGCCTCTTTTTCCGGTACGGACAAATCCTGGAGGATGTCGATTTCGGCCGACTTGCTTTTGATTACGCTGTCGGCATCCGTCACGGTAAGCGTGACAACATATTTGCCTGCTTTCTTATAGGTATAAGAAGGGTTGGGTTCGCCGATCTGGGTCTTTTGGGACGCATACCCCTCGGGATCGGTATCGCCGAAACTCCACCGGTAATCCAGGCTTTGGTTCGCCAAGTTCATGGCGGCCACGGATTTATCCGTGAATTTCACGGTATTGCCGTCCGTTTCAAACTCAAAATCGGCCAGGGTGGAAACCACATCTTTCACCAGCATGTCCAGATTGAAGTCCGCCGCATTCCCGGTTTTATCGGCCACTTTTACCTTAACGGCATAAAAACCGGCCGCCTCATAAATTTGTTCAACGGCGTTTTCGCCTTCGATTTCCTTGTCGGCCGCGCCGTCGCCGTCAAAATCCCAGGAAAAGGAATACTGTTCGGGGGCCTGCGTGAGGCCTTCCACGGAAAACCGGACAGGGTCGCCCTTCTGGACGAAAGGCTTATCGGCCACAAGTTTTATCCCCTGTTTCTCTTCGGGGCTTAAAGCGGGCTTTTCAGAAAAAATGATCCCGCGCTGTACCCGGCTCCCCTTCCCTGCCTCGCCGACAGCAATGAGCTGGGCAATGATCTGCCGGTCGGTTTCTTCATAATGCGTTTCCCAAACATCGCCCGTTTTAAAAGAAATATCGTTGAGGTTGTCGATATCATTACCGGGGTTTCCGTCGCCGTCGCTGTCCGTAAAAATATCCTTATCGATGCGGTACTCCAGTATTTCCCCTTCGGAACGGCGGGAATAAAACGCCACTTTATCCCGGCCGTCATAAAGGCGCACCAGCTGGTCGCGCACATCGGGAGCGGGCGTAACTTCCAAAACAGCCCGGGGATCGCCATCCTGCCGCGGGAGGGTGTCAAACACGATTTCCACCTGCTTTTTTGCTTTTTGGCCGTCTTTGGCTACCAGGGTCATTTCGGCCGCGATCCGGGACGATTCCCCTATTCTGTATGACGTCTCCCATGAGCCCCCCTTAAGGTAAGATTCGCCGGTGATATTGTCGATGTCATCGTTCGCCGTCCCGCTTCCGTCCGCGTCTTCAAAAACATTGCGGTCAATCCGGTATTCCAGGATATCCGGCCGCGTAGGCGTGAGTATGAAAAGCACTTTACTGTCGCCAATAAGATGGACACGCCCATCGCCCGAGATGGGAGGAAGGGTGGATAAGGCGACGGAAAACGGCGCAACGGCCCCGCTTTCTGAAGATTCCCCGGAAACGGATCTTGGGTACCGGTTTCCCGCCATCACCCAAATGGAAGTGTTTTGGATAGTGCCCGCGGCACTGGTGACCGTGAGGTTTACCTCATATTCGCCCTGCTCGGCAAAAAAATAATTGAAAATGGGGGCAGTTTGGGTATTTAAAATCTCCTTACCTTTTTTAACAACCCAACGATACGTTGACCCTGCCTGGATATTATCGGCGTTAAGGGTGATCTTGTCGCCGATTTTCACTTCCATCTTCCCGCTTGCCATTCCCATCCCCGCACCTACCCCTATTCCAATAAGGAAAGAAAAGAGGACAACAGCCGCTGATTTTAAGAAAGTTTTGGACATGCTGTTTTATTTGACTTTTAGGATCACATCTTCCGTAAGTTCGCCGTAATAAGTGCCTGTGGCCCTCACGCGGACGCGTATGGTTCCGGAATCCACGGGAGAAAAAATCGTGGCGGCTTTCGACTCTTTGGCGTCAACAGGATTGGGGGTGAAATTCCCGCTCCCTTCCATGACTTCAAAAAACACCTGGCCATAATAAGGGGAATTGTCCGCGTTCAGGACGGAAGCTTCGATATCCGCCGTCCCGTTTTTCATGATCTCCATAGGGGTAAGGACCACGTTGAGCGAAGTGAGCGGTTGCGAAGGGGAAGTGACGGCAATGGACGATTTTGTGTTTTTTTCACGCTGGGCCTGGTCCATGGCAAGGTTCACTTCGCGCACCACGACCCCTTCCATGCCCAGGGCATCCTTCACTTTCAGGCGGATGCGGTAAATGCCTGAAACAGGATAAGTATGAGTGGGATTGGGTTCGGTGGATTCCGCGTCGTCATCCTTGATGCCGTTGCCGTTGGCGTCGCCTTCAATATCAAAATCCCATTCAAAACGGAGGGTGTTGTCCTCAAGGTCCGGATCATAGCGGGAATTGCTGCCGTCAAAAGAAACCGTATCACCGCTTATCTTATAGGTAAAAGCCGCCTGGGGAAGGGAGTTGGTGGGCTCGACGAAAATCTTTTTGGCGACGCTGGAGGAAAGCCCGCGGTAAACCACCTTAAGGCGCACGTCGTATTCGCCGGGGGTATTGAACTGGCGGGAAACCTGGGGGCCTGAAGTCACGTCATCAAATTCGCCGTCGCCGTCAAAATCCCACCGGAAAGCGTCGCTCGGCAAAGTGTCCCCCTGGGGGTCATAAGCGTTCGAAATGAACGTGATGGAATCACCGACGGCAATCGTGGTTTTATCCATGGTGAATTCCGCCACCGGAGAAAGATTGGGGCCGTTCTTCACGTCCAGGTAAGAAAGTTCGCCGAATCGTTCCGTACTGGAATAGACGCCGTTGTCGTTATCCGTAATCTCCGCGATAAAGAAATAACGGTTGGTAACGTCCGGCGATCCTTCGGCCGTGATCACAATGTCGGTTTCAGGGGTGCCGGTTGAATGGACCCCAAGTTTTTCATCTTCATTCCCTTCACGGTAATACCACCAGCGGTATTTTTTGATCTGCCCGTCGGTGTCTTTGGGGTTGACCGCCTTAAGGTGGATTTTGGAAGGGGTGACCAGTTCTTTGGCCTGCGAAAGCGGGGCCATAATCACAAAATCGGTGATTGCGGGCAGCTGGTTCACTACATGGAAATAAAGCGTGTCCTCATCGCTCACCTTCCCGCTCACCTGGTCGCGCACGGCCAGCGATACGGAAAAACAGTCGCTTTCGCGGTTGATCTCATCAAACTTATGGTTGAATTCCTTGCGGCTGCTCGCGCTTCCGTCGGAAAAACGCCAATCGTAGGAAAGCATGCGGGAACTGCCGTCACGGTTGAGGGCGTCTTTTGCGGTCAGAAGGATGCTGTCCGCCCGGGTGACGATGATGCCGTCTTTCCCCTGCCCGCACAAGTTTTCCATCAAAGCGGGTTCGCGGCTGTTCACAAACGCCGTGGCGACTGCAATAGGGGTATCCCTGTCGCCGGCAAGCATATAAGCGTAATCGGAATTCACATTGTCTTCGTCATCGAAAAAATTCAGTTTCACTTTATATTTGCCCTTTTTCTTATAGGTATAAGTGATCTTATCCTCTTCGGTGCTTGCCGTTTCGCCGTCACCGAACTCCCAAAGGTAAGCCACCGCGTTGGGGCTCACCGCCTTAAATTCCATTTCTTCACCCACCTGTCCGGCCTTTTTTTCCATGACAATATCGCCTGAAAGGACGGAATTTACCGTAACCCCCTTGGAAATGGAATGGATCTGGCCGAAAGAATCTTCCACCTGGAGCACCGCTTTGTATTCACCTATTCTCTTGTAAGTGAAACTGGTTTTGATTTCCGTCGAATCCACCACATCGTAAATGCCGTCGCCGTCAAAATCCCAGGAATAGGTGATCCTGTCTCCCTGGTCGGGATCGTAACTGTTCATGGCGTCAAATTCAACCGCATTGGGATGATTGGCTTGGGGAATGGAATAAGAAAAACTGGCGACAGGCGGCCGGGAATGGACGTTAAGGAGGGTAAGATGCTTGTCTTTTGAACCCGGGGTATCGGTAACCAGCAAAATGATCCTGTATTGCCCGGGACGTTCGAATTTATGGTAAAAATTCTGCTCTTCGCTTCTCGCGGCCACATTGCCTTCAAAATCCTCCACGCTCCATTCATATTTTTTGATCGTGCCGTCATCAGAACGGGAATCAAGCCCCTGGAAATGGAACTCGGTATTCACATTCCCGTCTTTGGGGGTAATGCGGATATCGGCGGCAAGCGACTTGATATAAAGCTTCACCACTTTGCGGTCAACAACGCCATGATTATCAGTCACTTTAAGGATGACGGTATATTCGCCGGGCTTGCTGTATGTGTGGATGACCGTGGTGGGGACGCTGCGCTCTTCCGTGGCCGTGTCGCCGTACATCCATTCGTATTTTTGGATAACCTTACCGACGGCGGGAACAGTGGGACCCGGGTCAAAAGCGATCCCGGCCGCCCCTTCTTTTTCTGTGGCATGGTAAACGTCAGAAGCTTCCACGCCATTGATGCGGAAAGCCACTTTGGAGGCGGCGGGATTGGCCTTGATGCGCACCACGGAAACCCCATCCGCGGCCGTTTTATAGCCGGCTTTGTCTTTCTGCGCGGTAGAAACCGCCAGCTTCACGGCATAGGTGTTGGGTTCCGTAAAATCATGGACAATAACGGGATCGGCGCCCAAAGAAACTTCACTGCCTTTATTGTCCAGATAAGACCATTTGTAATCGCTGATCGTGCCGCCGGTGGGGTCGATGGAATCCAGCGCGTCCAGCGTAACGGTAAACGGCACATTCCCCTCGGCAGGCGCGGCATGAATAATAGCCTGGACAAAAGGGAATTGGCGCAGGAGGCTGTTGAGGGTACGGTACCGGCTTTCAAACCGTTGCAGCTTGATGGTGCTCAAAGGGTCGTCGATCAAAGTATTCAAGGCCTCCGAAACTTCATTCCAGGCTTTTATGGTCGCTTCGGATTCCGGCATGACTTCGCGCAAAGCATCGAGTTCCTCCCTTAAATCTTCCAGCCTTTCCAAGGCGCTTAAGACCCGTTCCAGCACGCGTGCCACAGCCGGATCATCGGTGGCATCCAGTATGGTTTTTACACCGGCCATCTTATCGGCCAAAGTACCCTGGCCCAAAATACCAAGCAAATGATCGCGGTCGGCTCCGGGAAGGCCGTCGATGTCATCACTAAGGCCATCCAGTTCGGCCATCAGATCCGCAAGCAGGCGGTCCAATTCTGCCAGCCGTTCCTCAGATGCCGCAATGGCGGGGCTGCCGGTTACCCCCTCCCCAAGGCCGCTGCCCTGATATTCACATCTTTTTTTATCCATGTTGCACACATAACCTGTGTAGCAATCGGTATTATCCTGGCAAATGCTACCCGAACCCGCGTTAGGGTTACGGCAAAGGCCGTACTCATCACACTGTTTCGGCTCGGGACAAGGCCTTTCAGCGCTGCAGGTTAAATCTTGTCCTCTAACGCACTGTTGTTTTTCGGCGGAACAGTATTCACCCTGCTGGCAGTCGCGCGTTTGCACGCAGGAAGCGCCCCAGGATTGCCCCCCATACGCCAAACGGCAAATTTCATTGATACATTCATAATGTTCGGGACAGCCTTCCTCCTCGGTACAAGGCTCCCCTTCGGCGCTTTTACGGGTACACACGCCATACCAACAAATCTCATCGGATTCGCAGGATCCCTGTGTCCCGTTTTCCGCTTCACACCTTGTTGAACCCGGAGGCGTATGGGACGCGCAGGTAAAATCTTCCTGGCACCATTCGTCGGGGCCGCAATCCCTGCTGTCCAGACACTGGCGCGTCGCATAACTTTTGCATTGATAAGATTGGGATGAAACGTCATAAGCGCAATATTGGTCCGAAGGGCAGCTCCCCTCCTCTCCTTGCGCGGCATTCGGCTTGCATTCGCCGCCAACTCCTTCCCCCGCCGAACCGGTGATAAACCTCACGATGGCGCCGGACATGATGATGACAACAAGGCCGATGGCCGCGTACGTCATGATTTTCTTGGATTTGGTAATGGCCTCTTCGTTACCCAGGTTCAGGACCATCAAAACTCCCGCATAAACCAAAACGATAATGGCGAGAAAACCAAGAAAACCGATAAAATAATTGACGATATTCGTGATCAGCGGTCCCAGCTCCTGCCGTGAAACCGCCTCACTCACCGTAGCCCCTTCCGTGGCGGCCTCAATGCTCAATCCGGAACCGCCGCTGGTCAAATCCTGGGCATGCGCCGCAACGAAAGAAAAACAAAGAAGCAGGACTACGGTAAGCCCTGCCCATTTCATCCAAGTTTTAAGCGCGCTTTTTTGCATTGTTTGTTTTCAGGGATATTGTAACAGGTTTATTGGAGCCTTTCCACCAGCCCCTTGGTCAAGAAACTGACGATGGAATACGAAGCGATGACGAGGAGGAGCCCCACGATGGACCAGATCAGGATCTTCTTGGCTTTACCC
The DNA here is from genome assembly GCA_016927155.1 of Candidatus Peregrinibacteria bacterium. Classification (GTDB taxonomy): domain Bacteria; phylum Patescibacteriota; class Gracilibacteria; order UM-FILTER-43-11; family UM-FILTER-43-11; genus JAFGNE01. The sequence continues at coordinate 6,574 of JAFGNE010000049.1, read as the reverse complement.
AGCTGTTCCTCATTGCCGTAAGCCGTCACGTACATAAAGCCCGCCACCACAAAACCCACGAAAGCGGCCAGGGCCAGGTAGGGCAGGGCGAAGTTCACGTATTTCACGATCAGCTGGCCAAGGGTATCGGTATGGGTAACACCGGCACCGGCCAAAGACTCCTTAACTTGCTCTATACCGTATTCCACCTCCGTTTTCTCATCTTCCGGATTTCCCTCAAAAATAGCGGCATTGGAGGAAGATATAGGATAAAAAGACACAAGAGCAGCCACGACAATCACTGAAAGTAGAATTTTGGCTAAACGGTTCATGGCTTTTGTTTGTAAAATTATCTATTTATTATATCAAATTCTACTTAAGAAATCAACCCTATATGACTTAATCCGAAGGGGCGCTCGCCTGGTTCCAGAAGGGCGACGAGTTTCGAGTCGAGAAAATTCGAAACTCCGGCGAGCGCACAAAAAAACTTACAAAAAACCCCGCCATGTGGCGGGGCTTTGATATTCAGTGAAAAAAGTTTACTTGGAAAGTTCTAAATCGTAAACAGCGCGGCCAACCCGAATAAAATGGGCATTTTTCTGGAGGTTGAGGGAAATGGTGCCTACTTTAACATTTCTCTGTTTCAGCACCTCTTCAACAATCTGTTTTTTGCTCATCGGGCCATTCTTCTGGAGCAATCGCTCAATAACGTCGGAAACGGTGCCGGGCTCATAACCCCACTTGGATAAAGCGTAAAGTCCGCGGCCTACCAAAACAAACTGGGGGTAGCGGATAAGCTCATTATGGACGGCCTGTACGGTAACGATTTTTTTATCGAAACCGACTTCGGAAATGCGATTGGCGATTTCCACGAAATGGAGAGGTTTTTTGGCTTTATCCAGAATGATCTCCGCCTTATCGCGGATGCTCCTTGGATTCACATGGCGCCATTCCATCAGGCCCCATTTGCCTTCCACCTTGCGGGCGCGCTTATCGGTTTTAAGGCAGGAAATGACGAGCTTGCCGGCAACCGTTTTTCCCTTAAAGAGGTTAAGGGCGGAAACACCGGAAATGACTTGTTCTTCCTCGGCTACATCGCCGTGTTTTTTAAGAACGCCAAGAGCCGCTTCGGTGATCCTGCGAATGTCGCCCAAACTGATCTCTTTCATCATCCAAAAAGATTCCGTAGTACTGGTACGGGGGGATTCCTTAAGTTCCGCGTCGCAATGGAGCGACAGGACAATGATTTTGCTGTCCACCGGCGAAGCCGTGTAAATGTTCTGGAGAATACGGCTGATGATTTCGGATTCCAGCATGACTCCCCCTTCCTGCACGATAAAATCCTTGGCCAGACGGTTGATCAGGCGGAGCTTCGTGTTGCTTACCGTACGGCGGAGCTTGGAAAGGGCGATATTTTCAATCTGGCGGATACGTTCGCGGGTAACCGAATAATGCTTGCCGATCTTGTCTAAAGTCTGGCGCGGCTTGTTATTAAGGCTGAAGCGCTTGATGATGACATCTTTTTCCTTTTCGGTAAGGACTAAAAAAATATCATCAATCACCTCCTTAAGATTGAAATTATCCTGCTGCAAAACGGCAAGGGTCGCCGTGGAGTTTTGGGGAGCACCTGTCGAATTCGTCATGGATTTAGGGGGGTTAAGACTTAATTCCGGAGGGCAAATTCCGGAACACCATATTTATTATTGAGTGGTACCGGGCAAGCATACGTAACTTATCATAAATATTTTCTGTAAAATCGTCAAGCCTATCGAAAATATTTAGAATAGATGTTATTAAAAAAGGGAACTTGCCTCGCTTTATGAATATAAAGGGATATATTATAAAGAAATTTTGATTTTTGTCAAGGTATTATTTTAACTTCATGATTTTCCTTCTTTCCGCCTTTCTCGCGTTTGCCTGGGCCTTATTTTTCCTTACCCTCATTTTGCTTTTGGGGCGTAGGGAATTCACATCGCTGTACCCGTGGGTCTTGGAAGCATGGACATTACTCATACCAAAAAAATTAAATCGGAACTGGCGCACAGTTTAACGAGTATTCGCACTCTGTGTCAAGGAATAACTAAAATAAAATTTCAATACCCACGGGACAATGGTCCGAACCCATGACTTCAGGCAAGGTAAAAGCGCTTTTTAGGTTCTTCCTGAGTTCTTTCTGTACAAAAAAATAATCAATACGCCAACCGACGTTCCTCTGGCGGGCGCCGCTTTTTAAATCCCACCAGGAATAAATGCCGGACTCTTTATGGAATTCGCGCAGGGAATCCAGGTAGCCGTGTTTGACCACGCGGTCGATCCATTCGCGTTCAATGGGCAAAAAACCCGATATTTTTTCATTCGCCCGGGGGTGGGTAAGGTCGATTTCCTCATGGGCGGTATTCACATCCCCGCAGAAAATGATTTTCTTGCCCTTCTTCTTCAGGGCATCAATTTTTTTAAGGAAAGCTTCATAGAACTCCAGTTTGAAATTCAGCCGGTCTGTTCCCATTTTGCCGTTGGGAAAATACACATTATACAAAAGAAAGCGCCTGTATTCGGCCATGAGGACGCGCCCTTCGGCATCAAATTTGGGAATGCCTAACCCCCTTTCCACTTTCAGGGGTTTTTCTTTGGAAAAAAGCGCGACGCCGCTGTACCCTTTTTTAACGGATGAAGAATCCCAATAGGTATGGTAACGGGGAGGGTGCACCGCTTCCGCCGGCAGCTGGCTTTTTTCCGCCTTAGTCTCCTGCAGGCAAAGCATGTCTGGTTTTTCTTTGTCCAGCCACTCCAAAAACCCTTTGTTCAGGGCGGCCCTTATGCCGTTCACGTTCCAGCTGAGTAATTTCACAAGCGACGAATGGCAGATTAACAATTACGAGTTGATTATACCAAATATAATTGATAAAACTAACTCATAATCCGTAATCGATAACCCGTCATTTTATGGTCACCGTCCACCTGAACGGCAAGAATTATCAAATCGATGAAACCAGCAGCGAACCCCTGATGCAGCAGTTAAAAACGCAAGGGGTGGAAATCGTGGCGGCCTGCAACGGTGCCGGCATCTGCCAGACGTGCGCTTTTAAGGTCATTTCAGGCGAGTTCACAAAAAAAACGGAAACGGAGGAAATGAACGACCTGCCTGCGGGCCAACGTCTTTCCTGCCAATGCAGGCCACTGACAGACGCGGAAATTGAACTCCTTTATTAAAGTCATAAATCGCGAAACACGAATTCAATATGAATCCCAGGGTAATTTTAGTGGACATCGTGCCGTTCCAAATCACGCCGGAAGAAAGCCTGGCTCGTTTGAACGAGCTCGAAAATCTGGTTGTCACGTACGGCGGCTTTGTAGTGGTCCGCAAGCTCCAAAAACGCCAAATGCCGGATTACCGGTATTACGTTGGGAAAGGGAAAGTCGATGAAATCGAAAAAGAGGCTCGTGATCTCGGGGCGGAATACGTGATCGTCAATAACATCTTAAAGCCCCATCAAATTTACAACCTGGAAAGCCGTTTCGAAAAACACGGCATCAAAATATGGGACAGGATTGACCTGATCCTCAAGATTTTTGAAAAGCACGCCGTAACGCGTGAGGCCAAACTGCAAATCGAGCTTGCGCAACTCCGGCATTTCGGTCCGCGCATCTTCAAAATGGGCGTGGGGCTTAATCAGCAGACCGGCGGCGGTGCCATCACGCGCGGAAAAGGCGAAACAAACATTGAAATCATGAAACGCCACATCGCCCGCAAGGAAAACCAGATTAAAAAGGACCTGAAAAAAATCGAAGGGAACCAGGCCTGCCAGCGCGCCAAGCGCGCGGATGATGGGTTTAAGACGGTTGCCATCGTGGGTTACACCAACGCGGGCAAATCCGCCCTTTTAAACGCCCTCACGCGCAAGGGCGTAAAAGTGAAAGACGAGCTTTTTGCCACACTGGATACCCGCCTGGGAAAACTGTACCTTCCTGAAAAGGGAAAAAGCGTCCTGCTTTCGGATACCATCGGCTTCATCCGCGACCTTCCCCCTTCACTGATCCATGCTTTCCATTCCACCCTAGCCGAAACCATCCATGCCGACCTGATCGTCATGGTTATCGACATGAACGATATGGAAATGGAATGGAAAATAAAAACCGTTCACCAGGTGCTCGGGGAACTCGGCTGCGGCGGCAAAAAAATACTGTATGTGTTCAATAAAATCGACCTTCCCTGCCCCATGCCGAAAGAAGATCTGGCTGAATTTTATAAGGCGTACAGCCCTACTTTTGTTTCCGCGGAACAGAAAACAAATTTGGAAGAGCTGAAAAATAAAATAGCCAGATGCGTGTAGCGCACGGCAGGGCACGCCGTTTTACAGGTAGCTCGACTGCAGATGGTAATAGGGCGGCTTGTTTTTGTAGCGCTTGATGGCCAGGCGGATGATCTCCTCGATGAAATCGGCATAATCCATACCGGCGAGTTCCGCCATCCCCGGAACGCAATCCCCCCTATTAATGGAAGGGTTGGGATTCAGTTCCAAAACATAAGGGTTATCGTCCTTGTCCACGCGGATCTCCACGCGGCCATAATCATGGCAGCCCAGTATATTATAAGTGTCGATCCCCAATTCCGTGATGAGCGAAGCCAGCTTTTTGCTGATATTTTTGGGCGGGCGCTGGGTGTAAACACAATTGGAATACACGGGATCCAAATCCCATTTGGCGTTATAAGGGAGAATATGCCAGTAGCCGGCGGGCATTTTATCGAACAGGGTACGCATCAGGGGAAGCGCCCGAAGGTCGTCCTCCTCGTTGCCCAGGACCGAAACGTCATACTCGTCCCCCTCAATGAATTCCTCTACCAGCGCGGGGCATTTGATATCTAAAATGACCCGTTCCAATTGGGTTTGCAGCTGTTTTTTATCGGTGACGACGGATTCATTCGTGATACCGATGGAATTATCGGTGGTGGCGGGCTTCACGATAAGCGGGAAACGGAGATCATCGGAAATCTCATCGTCCATTTCATAGGCATAATCCCATCGCGGCGTGGGGATCCCATGGAAATGAAGGAGCTTCTTCATCCGGATTTTATCGATGCAAAGTGCCAGCGTGAAAGGGTTGGAACCTGTATACGGCATCTGGAGGACGTCAAAAAGGGCGGCCGCGTGAGGCTCCAGCAAACTGGAATCGTTAACGCGCTCGCAAACATTAAAAATAAAATCGACGTTGCTTTTGGGCACCTGGCTAAACACGCCATGGGCATCATTCAGGTCAAAAAAAGTGACTTTGTACCCCCGCGTCAGGAGCGCCTTTTCGATATTCTTGCCGACGCTCATCAAATCTTTTTCCACCTCATTCCCTTCCTGCCCGCTATAAATATTGCAGGCGATGCCGATATGGAGGTTCCTTTGGTTTTCCAGGGAAAACTGGCGGATTTTTTCAATCTTGGCGCCACGGGGAGTCATGGCCTTCCCGAGTGAAGCGACGGAAAAATGATTTTTCCGGGTGGTTTTTCCTATAGAAGAAGTGGGCTTAAACTTAACCACTTCATAGCGTATGGATTTCAGGGCCTCGTTCAGGTTGTTTTGGGCGTCCACATGGGTGTTCCCGGAAACGGTCATCCACCCCAGAGTTTCAAACCCCTGCGGGGGGATCAGGATGGTGTCGCCGATCCCCTTAAAAATCTGGAGTTCTTCCAGATAATCTTTCTTCTCAAGTTCAGGATCAATCCAGAGTTTGCTTAAAATTCCTGAATCCTCAGGCTGGAAGTATTGGGCGACAATGCACTTTTTCGGCTCTTCCGGCTTTTTGACTTTTGGGATGTAAAGGCCCAACGCGATGCCGGCGGCGTTCACGATAAAATCCGTGTTATAAACGGCCTTGATGGCGGAAAACACTTCATCCCCGCCCATGCGCAGATTCACTTCAAGGGGCATGGGGCCCGTTTTAGTGGATTTGGCCTCAAAATGGATACAGCCGTTTTGGACGCCGAGCTTTTCCAAAACCTCTTCAGCCATTTCACAAAGCTCGTCTTCCGTGGCTTCCGGCAAATTAGAGGGGATGGAAGCGGCCGTCTCCATAAAAAAAGGCTCTCCGCTGATTTTGTAATTGTCGATGACGGCGGAAAATTTCACTTTCCCGTTCTGCACGAGCATTTCGATGTCGATTTCATCGCCGTCAATGTATTCCTCGGCAAAAATGCCCGTACCGTCCGCGAGCGCCGATTCAATTTGGGGAGAAACATTTTCCTTCAGGTATTTATAAACGCCCGGAAGCTCGTCCTTATCTTCCACTTTCACCACAAACGCGCTGCTGCTGCCGAACACGGGCTTTAAAACAACGGGGAATGTGAGCTGGCGGATGACGGCGTCGAGGTCTTTTTCCGAATGGATGAGCACGTAACGGGGGCAGGGGATGGCGTTTTTTTCGCAGAACCGGCGGAAAAGGAATTTATTGCGGCAGTTCTGGGCTACCTTATAAGGGACGCCGATAAGCCCGAACTTGTCCGCGATCCTGGAAGTGAGGAGCACGTCATCTTCCCAAAACGTGAGGACTCCGTCGATCTTGATGTCCGGATTTTCCTGAAGAAATTTTTCAACCGCTTCCAGCGCTT
>JAFGNE010000048.1 GCA_016927155.1 Candidatus Peregrinibacteria bacterium | reverse complement strand
TGGATGAGGAGCCGGAGCATGGGCGGGAGCTCCACGCGGTCATCAATGAAAGAAACAGTGACAAGGATCCCGCCGCCGACAAGAAGGCCAAGGAGTTTTGCGGTGGGTTCAAAAAAAATAAGGGCGAGCGCCAGGAAAACAAGGTAAAGGAGTATTCCGCCGGGATAAGGGATAGGCTTTCTTCTTAATCCGTATTTTTCGGGCCTGTCGAGAAGTTTGAGTTTCGGAAAAATTTTCAGCGCGATGACCGTTGAAAGAACAGTGAGAATGAAAGCCGATACGGCGGGAAGCAGATACTGCATGGGTATTATAAGCCTCGGTTTGCCATTTTAGTTTCAAGTGTTTTTATTTCAAGGCCAGGCATTGCTTCGCCTAAATTTTCCGATATTTTAGCCAGGATTTTTGGATTATTAAAGTGCGTTACCGCTTCAACGATCGCCCGCGCCCGTTTTTCAGGATTTTTGGATTTAAAAATGCCGGAGCCCACGAAAACGCCATCGCATCCCAATTGCATCATCATGGCCGCGTCCGCGGGGGTGGCGATGCCTCCTGCGGCAAAATTAACGACCGGCAGGCGGCCCAGTTTGGCGGTTTTTTGCGCAAGTTCAAGGTCCACACATTCCTTTTTGGCATAAGTTTTTGTTTGCATTGCGGACATTTTTTTTAAAGCCGTGATTTCGCGGTTCATGGCTTTCATGTGGCGCACGGCCTCCACCACGTTGCCGGTTCCCGCTTCGCCTTTCGTTCTTATCATGGCGGCGCCTTCCTCGATCCTACGCAAGGCTTCGCCCAAATTGCGCGCGCCGCACACGAACGGCACCTTGAATTTGGATTTGTCGATGTGAGCTTCCTCGTCGGCGGGGGTCAGCACTTCGCTTTCATCAATATAGTCCACTTTCAGGGCTTCTAAAATCTGCGCTTCCACGAAGTGGCCGATACGCGCTTTGGCCATCACGGGGATCGTAACCGATTTAATGATTTTTTTAATCATGGCGGGGTCGCTCATGCGGGCGACGCCTCCCTGGGCACGGATATCCGAAGGCACACGTTCAAGGGCCATCACGGCTACCGCGCCGGCCCGTTCCGCGATTTTCGCCTGCTGTTCATTCGTCACATCCATAATCACGCCGCCCTTGAGCATCTGGGCGAGGCCTTTTTTAAGGAGGAGGGTGTTCTTTTTCATTGTTATCGGTTATTGCGCGAAAATTTTACCACATTAAGGCACCGCCTTGCGAATTTTCTTTGTCACATTGAAATCCAGGCGCTGACCGATCATCAGCCGGGTTTGCGCGTCAATGGCGGGGATAGCGCCGAAAACGATGGTGATGAGCGGCAACAGGAGCCACATGGGGATAGCGGAAATCCGCCTCATCCACCCTTTTGGATGGCTGGGCAGCATGACCATGGAAACCAGCATCGAAATAAGGATGCCGACATAAGCGAACCTGAAAAAGACGCCAAAAAGCATGCCCAGATTGTAAGCGGTCACGGATTTGCCGAATGTGCTGTTGATCACACTTGGCACATAATGGGCCATAGTGATGATGAGGGGGGCGGTCGCCCACATGAAATGGCCTTCAGCCAGGAGATAAAAACGATGCAAGGTCTTGAGCAGGGGAAGTTCCTTTCTCATATGCCAGATTTTTTTGATGGAAAAAGGGATGTCCGTTACTCCCCAGGCCCATCGCCGCAATTGCAGGTATTGCCCTTTCAGCGTGCTCCAGTAAGTGTCGAGCTGTACGGCGTCCTGGTAAATGGGAATGAAGAGGGGGGTGACTTCATAATTGCCCTTAAAATGGAAGTAGGAGCGCCAGAACTGGTGGCCGTCTTCCACGATGCTCGTCTTTGACCAGAAATCCATTTCCATGAGCGCGTCGAGCGGCTGGGAATGCGCCGCGAAATTTTTGAGCCTATCCGGGAGCCCGAGCAGGATAATATGCCAAAACGTGCTGCCGAGCGCCACGAGCCGGTTCATGATGGGCACCTGCCAGATGTTATTGAAAAAAAGCGGCAATGACTGGTAGCTCCTCATTTTCCGTTCGGGTTCCGCAATATAATGGAGCGTGAGGCAGGGCAGGTAATCCGGGTGGATGATGTTGTCGGCGTCGATAGTGGTTACGACAACATCAGAAGGATTAAGGCCCATTTCCACGATTTTTTTGGCGGCTTCCTTTCCCGCGTAGGAAATGTTTCCGCCTTTTCCGGGGACTTCTCCGGGCAGATCCGAAGGGTGTTCGATCGTCCAGAAATGTTTCAGCTTCCCGCCGAATTCGGAATGCAGGATTTCGCTGTTTTTTAGGCCCCTTTCGCGGTCGCGTTCTTCAATGGCCAAAACCATGATGATTTTATCCAGGTCACAATGAGCGTCCGCGACAGCCTGGAACGAATGCCGCAGGATTTCCACATCTTCTTTGTAGGTGGGAAGAATGATCAGATGATGGATGCTTTCGCTTTCTTTGCGGCGGTTCAGGGGTGTTTTTTGGTATTTTTCATGAAGTTCAGAGAGCACTGTCTGCGCTTCCGGCAAGGCCCTTTTGATTGCCGCCACAAAATCGGTATGGTTAAAAGAATCCGCGTACCTTTTCCAGTCCACCGTCATGTAGCGGCGCATGCGGAAATAGCCGAGAAGCAGATAGTAAGAAAAACCAAATGAACGGATAAGCCACAGCACCGTGTAGAACAGCACAAAAATCGCGACCGCGTGCGGATAGCCGAATGAAAAAATAAAAGGCAAGAGAAGCGCCAGCCAAATAAGGGCCCCGGGAATGATTTCAAGGATTCGGGTTACCAGGGGAGCGTGAAGTTAAAAATTGAGTTCGCCGGAAAAAGAAGGCGGTTTCACGGAAGGCTCTTTTTCGGAAGAAAGCAAAATAAGAAAATACAGGGAAAGCAAAATGACTAAAACAGCTAAAAATCCAAAAACAAACAAAACTATCCTGAATCGCGGTGAAAGGTAGCCGTATTTCATGCCATGGCGCACGACAAGGGCGCTTATAAACAGGAAAACCGCCAGGAGAATGAGATAAAGGATAATGAGAAAGGACATAGGTTCCTTTTTAATACTGGAATATTTTAGCATAATTTTTTATAATCCCTTTAGTTAACTTTAAAATATGAAAGCAAAAGCCCCTTCCCTTGACGCCGTCCGCCATAGCTTTTCCCACGTTTTGGCGCAGGCCGTCCTCTCTATGTTTCCCGAAGCCAAGCTGGGAATCGGTCCAACTATTGAAACCGGTTTTTACTACGATTTCGACCTGCCGCGCACGCTCATCCCGGAAGATTTGCCGATTTTGGAAAAAAAGATGAGGCAGATCATCAGGGAAAACCAGAAATTCGAGCATTACGACGAACCGGTGGACAAAGCCATCGAGTGCCTGAAGCAAGCCAAGCAACCTTATAAAGTGGAATTGGTCGCGGATTTGAAGGAAACCGGCGAAAAAAAAGTCAATTTTTACAAAAACGGCCCTTTCGTGGATTTATGCAAAGGCCCTCACGTTTTTTCAACGGGGGAGCTGGCGGCCGCTTCGTTTAAATTGGATAAAATAGCCGGCGCTTATTGGCGCGGGGATGAAAAACGCCCCATGCTCCAGCGTATTTATGGTTTGGCTTTTGAAACGAAGGAGGAATTGGAAAATTATCTTAAAATGCGCGAAGAGGCGGGAAAACGCGACCACCGCAAACTGGGCAAAGAACTCGATCTTTTCAGTACCCATGATCAGGCGGGCGCCGGGCTGATTTACTGGCATCCTAAAGGGGGGCGTATCCGCCACGCGGTGGAAAATTTTTGGAAGGAGCAGCATTTTAAAAACGGCTACGAAATGGTTTATACCCCCCATATCGGCCGGTCCTGGCTTTGGGAAACTTCGGGGCATCTGGATTTTTATAGGGAAAGCATGTATTCCCCGATGAGCATTGATGACGAGGATTTTTTTGTTAAGCCGATGAACTGCCCTTTTCACATTATGATGTACAAGAATGGGACCCGATCCTATCGGGATTTGCCGATGCGCTGGGCGGAACTGGGCACGGTTTACCGTTATGAGGCGAGTGGTGTGCTCCACGGGTTGCTCCGTGTGCGCGGATTTACTCAGGACGACGCCCACATCATCTGCACCCCCGAACAGGTGGAAGATGAAATCGTTGAGGTGCTCCGATTTTCACTTTTTATGTGGAAGTCTTTTGGGTTCAACGATGTGAAGGCTTATATTTCCACCAAGCCCGAAAAAAGCGTGGGCGAGAAGAAAAAATGGGACCAGGCCACCAAGGCCCTGCAGAAAGCGGTGGATAAAGAAAAACTCGATTGCCAGATCGATGAAGGGGGCGGCGCCTTTTATGGCCCGAAAATCGACCTTAAAGTGCGGGACGCGTTAGGGCGGGAATGGCAGATGAGCACCATCCAGTTCGATTTTAATCTGCCCGAACGCTTTAATATGGTTTATGTCGGCGAGGACGGCAAGGAGCACCAGCCCTATATGGTCCACCGCGCCCTGCTCGGTTCCCTGGAACGGTTTTTCGGCGTCATGATTGAGCATTATGCCGGCGCTTTCCCCGCGTGGCTCGCGCCCGTGCAAGTGAGCCTGATTCCTGTGGCGGCGCCCCACGAAGATTACGCCGAAAAAGTCCGGCAGCAATTATTCGCTGAAGGTATTCGCGTTGAAATTTTGAGAGCCGATGACACTTTAGGCAAACGCATCCGCCGCGCCGAAATGGAAAAACATCCTTATATGCTGGTTTTGGGCGATAAGGAAAAAGAAAGCGGGCAGGTGGCCGTGCGCGATTACAAGACCAAACAGCAGAAAGTCATGAAGCTCGGGGCTTTCATCCATGAGCTTAAGAAAGAAATTGAGGAAAGGAAGCTTTAGGCGTTTAGCGAAAAAGCAGCATGTCCATTATTGCCTTGGAAGTGGCGAAGAGTTCCCGTTTTTTAAAATCGTAGATTTTGATGTATTCATGCTTGTCCGCTACTATACCGACGGCATCAATGCCTGACCGGCCGGCAAGAAAAAGGGCGCGAGGCAGGTGGTAGCGTTGGGTCACGATAACCACACTCTTTGCCGTCAAGTTTTTGACCGAAGAGGCGGTATCAAGGCCCTTAGGGTCCTCGGCAATTTTGTCCGTTGGTACGCCATTTTTTTCAGCATAATTCGCCATGGCTTTTGCCTCATGGGGGGCGCCGCTCATGACCAGTTTTTTAACTTTGTCCGCCTTGTAAATCTCAATCGCCGTATCCACGCGGTCGCGCAATATATCGGAAAGCCGGCTGCCGTAAACCGCCGCGCCAAGAACGAGGGCGGCATCCTTCGCGGGAGCATCCGCGACGCTGGTGTAAATCTGGCTACTTGCCCGCAAGTTCACATAAAGGCTGGCCATAAAAGGCATGGCCAACACGATGGCAATGACCGTTACCGCGCCAATGAATCCTTTTTTGCAAAGCGTCATTTATTTCTTTGGTTGAGCCACCACTTTTTAAAATAGGGCATCGCGCTCATGGAAACGAGGTACGCGGCGCTCGGCACGATAGCATTGATGAAAGGGGAGGGGAGACCGGCGAAAAACATGAAAAGAACGATCAGGATGTAGGTTGAAAGGGCGATGAGGACCCGGCGCGTCCAGGAAAGTTCCCAGGCCTTGTCGGCTTCTACGCGTTTGTTGCGCTCTTTGACGGCTTCTATTTCCTGTTCAACATTCAGCATTTCATTGACATTAATGGGTTAACTCCCTAATATTTTTTTGCTTTTAACGTATGTGCCCGGGTGGCGGAATTGGTAGACGCGCACGACTCAAAATCGTGTTCCTTCGGGAGTGAGGGTTCGATTCCCTCCTT
>JAFGNE010000047.1 GCA_016927155.1 Candidatus Peregrinibacteria bacterium | reverse complement strand
GGAAAACTTTGGCCTTCCGGAAAAACGGGAAAAGCCTGCCCATGCCTCTGGAAGCCGGGAAAATGCAGCCCTTGCCACTCGCGCAAAAATCGCCGCTACCCCTTGCGGCCTCCATCAGTTCCGTGGGCGGCTGGAACGGTTTAACAGCCGGCCGGAATGGCTGGAAATCCGGCGCCTTTTGTATCGGGGCAACTTGGGAAAAACCGGCTATTATCTTGATGCGCTGCTTCGCATACCCCCTCATGCTTCTCTATTTTTTAAGGCTGAGCGGCTTCTGGATATGCTTGGCGAACGTTCACCCTGCACGCGCCAGCATTCGATAAACGTTAAACAAATCCTGCAGGGCTTTAAAAAATCCAGAGCGAGAGCTTTTGGAGGCGTTGATTTCAAAAAAGCCGCTTTTGCCATGGAATTGCACGACATCGGTAAATTGTGTTTTACGGACCCCATGCTAAATGAAAATATCCGGTTCAATGAACAGGAACACCGGATCAAAGAAGACCATCCCCGCCTTGGCGCCTTGGTCCTCAGCGCGCTTGGGTTTGATGAAAAAGTCATCAGGATTGTCCTTGCCCACCATCTGAAAATGCAAACATTGGCCGATGGCAGTCTGCGGCTTGCCGGCTACCCTGTTGAAGTTTTTAAGGAATATTGCGGCTTAAAAGGCCTTGATCCCGAATTGACGGCCGAGGACCATATTGCCGGTTTCGCGGACGCGTTTTCCGCCATGACGCAGAACCGCCCTTTTGACAAATACAACACGCGGTCGGCGCGGCGCGAGGAAATTTTTGAAATTATGGATCACCGGATTTTTAGCGACCCTTATTACCATACGGGCCCCGGCGCCCCCCTTTACGCCGCTTTTAAAAAAGCCGCCTGTTCGTTATAATAAGGGCGTGGATTTCAGAAAGCCGCTCATCATGGGGGTCCTGAACATGACACCGGACTCTTTTTCTGATGGAGGCCGGTATAACGCTTACCCCGAATCCCGCATCGCCCAGTTGGTGCGCCAGGGGGCCGATATCATCGATATCGGCGGCGAATCCACCGGCCCCAATTCCAAAAATGTGGATTTGGAGGAAGAAGGCAGGCGTGTAAGGCCTGCTGTCGATTACGCCTGCGCGACCAAGCTGGTGGAAAAAATTCCGTTTTCCATCGACACTTACAAGGCCGCCATGGCCGAGTACGCCCTCATGCGGGGTTTTGAAATCGTGAACGACGTAACCGCCATGCGGGGAGACCCGAATATGCTCAGTGTCCTTTTAAGGCATAAGCCTTATGTCATCTTAATGTACGCCAAAGATCCCACTCCGCGCACGACAACAGCCAAAGTGGAATATGATGACGTCGTTAAAACCGTCAAGGATTTTCTGAAGGAGCGGATCCGAATCTTATTGGACAGCGGCTTCCCCCGGGAAAAGATCATCGTGGATCCCGGTATGGGCATGTTTGTTTCCGCTGAAGCGAAATACAGTTTTGAACTGATCGAAAGGCTGGATGAGATCAGGGCGCTCGGCTTCCCCGTCTGTGTCTGCGCTTCTTATAAATCTTTCCTCGGCGGGCTGATTGAAGACCGCGGACCGGCCTCCGTGGAATGGAGCTTAAAAGCCATTAAAAACGGCGCCTCCATCGTGCGCGTGCACGACGTGGGCGATATGAAAAAAGCCCTTTAGGCGTGTCCGGCTTTAGGCAGGCGGACGCGCACACCGTTAATGATTTCCCATGATTCCTGCTCTTCATCCGTTTCTTTGGATTCCGGTACAGGAGAGTCTGGCGGGGTATAAACAAAAGGAGGAGGAGGAGGTTGTCGCTCTTTGCGTTTTTGGATATTTTTTATCGAATTTGGCTCATCTTCAACGCGCTGTAAGTCTGTTTCAAGATCCCCGTATCCGATCTCCGGTTTTTGATTGCCGGTATCATCTATCCCATATCCTTCTACACTGTCTCTACTGTAATCCATTCCGTCATAGGGTTTTTTTGGCATTGCCTTGTGGGGTTACTTTATGTTTATATTATATAATAACATAAAAAAAAGTCAATATTAAAAGACAAAATAACCCCCCTCATTTATAATAGGAATCTAATCGGTTTTTTTAGGAGGGGTATCCGTAAGGCCTATTTCAACCAATAACCTTTCGCGGGACATTTTTCTTCGTTTGCGGACTTCCTCGATTTTTTCTTCCACAGCCAGATTGGCTACCGCTATTTCTTCGGGGGAAGGAGCTGTCAGGCAAACAAGGTCAGGATCGTATTCAAACGACTCCGTATGTTGGCCGGGGTCTCTTAAAATATCATCGGCCATGTCTAGGGGGAGTAAGGTGGGCTCTAGCAATATCTCTCCTGTTGCGCCCCTGACCGCAGAAAAAAACTGTCCCCCTTCCTCATCTTTTCCGGTGTATTCCGCCGGCCAGAGGGATTTGTTACAGCCATGGCTGGCATCCTTAAAATCAGGCCCAAGGGGGATACCGAGTTTTTGGGTAACCAGTTTATCTAAATTCTGAGGTGACATCTTCGTCAAAACCTTATCTGATGGAAATTCGACTTCTGGAGAAGTTTTATTAGACATGGGGAGGGCGATTATTTTTTAACAAGGGTATTATAATATCTATTTTTTTGCTTAAGTCAAGTATGATTTTTCCGGCCTAAATTGGTATCATAAAAGCCTGATAAATTTTATCTTTATGCCCAAGCTCCGGATTGCCAAAGAATTTACGTTCGACGCCGCCCATTATTTGCCCGATTACCATGGCAAATGCGAACGTATGCATGGCCACACCTATAAGCTCCGCGTTATTGTGGAAGGGCCTGTAAAAAAGGACGGCCTGGTGATGGATTTTATGGAAATCAAAAAAATCGTGAATGAGCGGGTCGTGGATAAGCTGGACCATTCCACTATCAACGACACCATTAAAGTCGCTTCCGCGGAAAACATGTGCGTGTGGGTTTGGAAACAGCTGAAACCGAAAATCAGAGGGTTGGCCGAAGTGCGTATCTGGGAAACCGCCAATTCATTCGCTATTTATACCGGAAAATGATCACGGCTTATTTATCACTGGGTTCCAACGTCGGCGACAGGCTTGAACACCTTATGGAAGCTGAAAAAAAGCTGGGGGAAACCGGCAAAATCAAAATTATCCAGTCATCCAGGGTTTATGAAACCGAACCCTGGTTCCCCGTCCGGTCCGAACGATTTTCGGATCGTTCGGGCGGGCCCGACGGCCGTCAGGAAGGTCAGCCGGCGGCGGAAAAAGGCCATTCCTGGTTCCTGAACCGTGTGCTTAAAATCGAAACGGATTTGAACCCTTTGGAATTTCTGGAAACCTGTGAAGTGGTGGAAAAAGCGATGGGTCGTACTCATAAAAAAGAGCTGAAACCCCGCCGGATCGACATCGACATCCTGCTTTATGGCGATGAAGTGGTCGATTTGCCGGAGCTCCAGGTGCCCCACCGCCACATGAATAACAGGCAATTTGTACTGGTGCCGTTGGTGGAACTTGAACCCGGCCTGAAGGACCCTGTGACAAAAAACCTGTACCGTCTTATTCTGCAAAATTTGGAAGATTCCCATAAAGTAACCCCATTTTTATGAACCCCGAAAACCTCCAAAAACTTATCGGCAGGCTGATTGCGGAAATTGGCGAAGATCCCAAGCGCGAAGGGCTTCTTAATACTCCCGAGCGTGTGGTCCGCAGTTTCGCGAAACTGTATGGCGGCTATGGGCAGGATCCCAAAAAACTCATCAAGGTTTTTACCAATGAGGGGTGCGATGAGATGATCATCGCCAAAGATATTGATTTTTTTTCCACCTGCGAACACCACATCTTGCCTTTTTTCGGCAGGGCGTACATCGGGTATTTGCCAAACGACAAGATCATCGGCCTTTCCAAGTTGCCGCGGATGGTCGAAATTTTCGCCCGCCGCCTGCAGAACCAGGAACGGCTTACCAAACAAATCGCGGACACGCTCAATGAGCTCCTGCAGCCGAAAGGCGTGGGCGTTGTTTTAAGGGCCCAGCATCTGTGCATGAAAGCCCGCGGCGTGGAAAAACAGAATTCCGAAATCATCACCTCCGCTTTCACCGGCCTCTTTAAGTCGAACCTGAATACCCGTAGCGAATTTTTGAACCTGATCCGGTAGGTAGTTTTGCGGAACCAGGTAAAAATACTTGACATTTTTTTTATTATGTTTTAAGATGCAATTCTTAAAGAATAATTAAATTTACATTAAAATATAATTAACTCCCCCCTCCCCCCTTATAAAGTTGCCCCATAATCTATCACAATGATAAAAGAAGCCCCTTCCAATGGTAGTTCCATGACCAATAGGGAATTAATAAAAGAAATATTGGATTTTTTTGTAAGACGTTCGGAACTTCTCCCCTTAGCCACAAGTTTTGTCACAAAACTGGATGAGCTGGAAGAGCTCGGGATTCCGGATAATTCCACGAAACCGGAAATGGTGGAGGCTATCAGAAGTTTTATCAGGCGGTTATCTAAGGTCTCTTATTCAAGTGAGTTAAAACATGTTATCTTTAACCCTGAAACGGAGCTATGGGAAGGGTATCGGCCCGATTGCAGTGTAAAAAATCCATTTGGTAAAGATACGTCTTATGATGAATGAAAATCCCGCAAATACCGAAAAAGACCAATATCTCTTTTTTGTAGCTTTGAGAAGCGCGAAAGAAATGGGAGCTGATATGCCGGCGTTGCTTGAACAATTGGATAAAAAAGCCCCTTTTGCCGATCATGCCCGCCGGATTTGTGAATTGGCCGGTTTGGATGAGAAGGAAACAAAAGAGGTAATGGGCACTCCGTTTATTGAAAGTGAATTGGAGGGATTGCGCAGCCGGGTGATAAGTACTTTATACCTTTCTCCTTTGGATGAGGAAGATTGGAATGCCTACTATACCGCTTTAATAAGGATCGCGGAATCAGGCAAAAAGGTGCGTGAGTTTACGCGTTCCAATTTGCCTATTGCCCAACAGGTCACCGAAATCTGCCAGTCGGCCGGCTTGGATGAAGCTGAAATACGTGCATCATTCAAAAAAGGAAAGATCGGAGAGCTGAAAAAGCGGCTCAAGCAATATTGGTCTGCGCCTACTTCCTGAGCACAAGCACATGGCTGATCCAAATGTTGTCCTCTTCTTTGAGGATAAGCTCTTTCTCCACGCCAAAAGCCAGGCTTTCCGCCGCTTCGCGCACATGGCGGGGAAAATGGTTGTAGCACTGGATGATGTATTTCCCTTTTCCGTCTTTCAGCACCATGGGCTTGCGGTAGTGCACATTGACTAAAACCAATTTCCCGTCATCTTTGAGCACCCGGTAACACTCGTCCAAAAACGGCTCGATCTCTTTAAGGTGAACCAGTGTAAGGCTTGAAAAAACCATGTCGAAAGTCCCGTCCGGCAGGGGCATGGCTTCCACATCGCCTTCAACGATTGTGATTTCAGGGTCTTTTTTTTGGAGCAGGTCCAGCATATCAGATGAAATGTCGAGGGCCGTTACTTCCGCGCCCGCCTTTTTAAGCCGCAAGGCGAGTCGTCCGGTGCCCGCGCCGGCATCCAGCACTTTTTTGCCTTGGGCCGCGTGGATATAGGGAGTAAGGGCGTCTTGCTCAAAACTGTCCCAGTATTTTTCTCTGTCATCATATTCATGGGCATAGCGTGCAAAACCTTCCTTTGGGGGTAAACCGGTATTTTTTGGCATTAGGGATTGATTTGGAAGTTGTAGGAATTAGGCCCCATATTCAAGTGATAATTCATGGCCCCGCCCATGCCCGCTTTGTAACCGAACCGGCTCATGGCAGGGGAGAGGATCGCGGAAACGGCCATCAGGACCACCAGGCTGATGAGGATAGTGCCGATGGCCCCGCCCACTGTAACTTTATGTACTTTGGTAAGGATCACAAAAAGAAGGGCGAGGCCCCACAATGCCGAAATGATGCCGAGCATGGGGATAATGCTGGCCCATCCCAAAAGCATGCCATAAGCCGCCACACGGAAAAACGCATCATGTTTTACCTGGCCCTTAAAAATTTTGACCGCGACAAAACTGATCACGTAAATCCCGATAGTAACGCCGATAATTTGTGTAACCCCCATCATCAGGCCGTAGCCAAAGCTTGGCTTGAGCCAGCCCATAAAAAGCTGCTGGCCGATGACGCCCAAAAAGGCCGCCACGATGATGACAGCGAAACCGAATTTTGTCTTATTTTTATCCGCCGCCACTTCATGCATGGCCTTTTCATTGAATAAAATGACCTGCAGGGCGGTCTTGAGTTCGGAAACAATGTTTTTCATGGTTTTGGTGTGAAAAAATACTGGAACCAGTTTAACCTTATTTTTTGGCTTAATCAAAGCCTATCCTCATGGTAACGTAAGTCCATGGAAGTCCTTGTCATCAACCAGCGCCGCGTCCCTGTCGTTTTCCGTCGCAGTTTGCAGGCGCGGCGGCTATGTTTGCGGATGGACGGCGAGGGCAAACTCACGCTCACCGCCCCTTGGCTCGCCGACAAAAAGCACGTTGAGACATTTTTAAACCAGCACAGCCGGTGGATAGAAAAAAACTGGCTGAAAGCGGAAAAGCAAAAAGCTTTGCGCCAAAAACCCACATACCAAAATGGCGACACGTTTTACTATTTCGGCGAACCGGTAACGCTCGTCATCCGGCTTTCCAAAAAGCGCCGGCCCGCCATTAAAGTCCGGGGCGATAAAATGGTCGTCGGAGTCCACGAATCTTTGGCGAATCCCGCGCCCACCGTTCGAAAAATGGTCGAGTTGTTTTATAAAAAAAAGGCCGTCGAAACGATCCACGACCGGTTACAACATTGGAATGAGCATTACGGGTTCCGCTACCATAAAGTCACTTTCCGCAACCAGAAAACCCGGTGGGGAAGCTGTAGCCGCGCCGGCAACCTCAACTTTAACTGGCGGCTCATCATGGCGCCCATCGAGATCATCGATTCCGTGGTCGTCCACGAACTTTGCCACCTTAAGGAAATGAACCATTCGCGGAGGTTTTGGGCGCTGGTGGAAGAAACGGTTCCCGACCACAAGCAACGGAAAAAATGGCTGAGGAAAAACCAGATGTTACTGACGTTTTAGGAATCCCTCCTAAAAAATCCTATTGACTTTTTTTGCCGGCTTGTATTAATGTGTTAACACAATAATACTATGATTGAAAAAACACTCCAGCAAAATCCGGGTTTCAGTAACCTCTGCAAGGCCCTTGCCGCCCTGAAGACGGAAAAACAGGTCACCGCCTTTTTACGGGATGTAGCCACGCTGCGCGAGCTCAATGAAATGAGCGAACGTCTCGAGGCGGCCCAACTTATTGAACAAGGCCTTCCTTACCGCGCTATCTCCAAAAAAACCGGCGCCAGCACCACCACCGTCGCCCGCGTGGCCTGGTGGCTCAATAATGGCGAAGGCGGATACAATTTGGTTTTGGGCCATCACGTTTCCTCTTCTTCCGGGAAAAGGTTGCGTTGATGCTGTCCGTTTTTTATCAACTTAGCCCCTTCCCGGAAGGGAAGGGTTTTTTGTCCTGGGATCCAGGGCAAAGTCCGCGCGTCGGATTCCCGGAATGGGAGAGCCTGGTCTTTAAAAATTCGGAGAAAGGAACCAGCCATGGCGGAATTGAAGCGTAAAGAGTCCACGGTTCAGCCACAGACGTCTAGTGAGAAAAGAGGCGATAAGGAGCGCCAAGATGAACGAGAAGATTCCAAATTCCCCCATTGCGAGCGCTGTAAACACCCCATCATCAATGGGGCTTGTGCTTGCAGCGGTTACGCAGGGCATTAATTTGATCCGAATTTTGGGGCTGGTTTGTTCCAGCCCTTTTTTCTTATGCTATCATTGAGCCATGCCCAAAAGAGACCTTATTCCGGTTATTTATGAAGATGAATATCTGCTCGCGGTGAACAAGCCGGCGGGAATTCCTTCCGTGCCTGATCCTAAAACCAAGCTCCCGCGAACCGTGATGGGCATGGCGCGGGAAAAATTCAAAGGCGGGGAATTCACGCCTTACCTGCTCCATCGGCTGGACGCGCAGACTTCCGGCCTGATCCTTTTTGGTAAATATGCCAAAGACCGCAAACCCCTTGAGGCCATTTTTAAGGCGCCCGATACCCATAAAAAATATCTGGCCATGTTAAAAGGCGTCCCTCACGGCGAAAAACTCACTTTCCCCGTGCCTGCGCGCGAATCGAAAATACTTGTCCCCGCCGAGACGCGCTTTAAGGTCATTTACACCTTTGATCTTTTTAAGCAGGTTTGTTCTATTGTGGAGGCGGAAATCAGAACAGGCCGCCGCCACCAGATCCGCCTCCATTTCGCCAAGATCAAATGCCCGGTCATCAACGATTCCGTTTACGGTGATTTAAAATTCAATAAAAAATTCCGCACCACGTTCCAGTTCGGCCGCCTGGTCCTCCATTCGCGCTCGCTTTCTTTCCGGCATCCGTTAACCGGAAAATCCGTTGCCGTCGAAGCGCCCCTGCCGCCGGATTTGCAAAGCCTGATGAAAAAAATATTCGGCCGTAAAATCTTATTTTGATCCGAGAATCTCCTTTTTGGTGTTTTCGTTGTAAGCCTGCACGCCTTCAACGGCCAGGCGGGCAACTTCTTTTATGGCGTCATCCGCTTTTTGGAGGTTTTTCGCGAAAGTTTTTAATCCCCTGCCGCCGGCCGCGTGCAGGCGGACCATTTCCGCCCAATGTTCCCCGATAAGTTTTTTGAATGGTCCCCAATTTTTTTCATCCAGGGAAAATTTACCGTCAGCCCGCGCCAGAAGCCCGCTTTGGAGCATCAGCTTCGTGTTGATCGCCCCTTCGATGTAATACCGGTCGTCATGGCTGGCGTCGGAAAGGTATTTGATGCTGTATTTGATGTGTTCTTTCAGGATCACATTTACGGTTGCCGCCTCCACCTTGCCCGTTTTTTCCCTTTCAAAAAGAGCCACAAGCCCCATCCAGGTGGCGTGCACTTCATCCAGCGTGCCCAGGTCTCCAAGCACGGCATGAGAAATCTCATGCGAGGCGATGAGTTCGGCCAAAAGCAAGTCTTCGTGTTTTGTTTCGTAAGGGAAATAGGTTTGAGCGGCCTCTATCCCCAGCACACCTTCTATTGAAGCCGCGCGCGAAGCGTCTGTTTCCGCGAAAGAGGCGGCGTCAAGAAACGACTTCACCCCCATAGAAGCGATGTCGCCGTAATTGGGGCCCATTTGGGCGATGCCAAGATTATCCAGTGAATTGCCTCCGGCCAGTACGATGGAAAAAGGCCCGACCAGCGAAAGGCGGATCACTTCCAGCCTGCCTTTTACCTGTTCCGGAAGGAGCGGCGCCAAAACCTCCATGTTTTCTTCCCTCATTTTTTTTAGAATTTCCAGCGCTTCGCCGCCGGCGGATTCGTCCACAAGCAGGATTTTGAATTCGGGGATCACTTTGGTTTCCGTTGGGTCGATGCCGCCGTAACCGGCCTCAATGGAATGGACCAACTGGAGTCGGCCCTGGGTTTTAAGCCAGGCCTTGTCCACCTCTTTCCATAACTTAACCGATAGCCAATCGTCCCCTTCCTTTTTGGATTCTTCGCATTTAAAGGCCGTTTGTAAGGCAGCGAAATAAAAAATATACGTTTCAATTTCTGCGATGTCGGCCTGATTTTCTGTTTTTTCTTTTAATCCGTTAAGCGCCATCACCAGACCGGCCAATAAGGTGTCGGCTTCGGCTGTTTCCTCGGCGAAAGCGACGCCATAAGGGACCGCGATCGGTTTGCCTTCCGCTTCCTGCACGATGGCGTAAGGGTCAGAAAGCCCCTGTGCCTGTAAGTGGTCAAAAGCCGATTCCGTTTCCGAATCCAGGAGGTCCGTCAGTTTTTTGGCCAGGGCCGCGGGGTAAAGTTCTTTCCTCCAGCGCATGTACATGCGATCCATTACGGGAATAAGCTGGAGGAGGTATTCCAAAATTACGGTTTCATGCGGTTTTAGCCCCAATCCGTCTCCGCGGTGTTTCAGGTAATCAAGCGCGATATCACGGACCATCTCATTCTTGATCCGGGCCAGATCGAGCAGTTTGGCATAAATAGGGTCGTTTTTGTCCGCTTCGGAAAAATCATTGCTGGTGACCATTTCCAAAAAACTTTCGCCGAAATTTTCCCCAATGCCCGCGGCCTTCTGGAATTCGGGAATCCGGATGCAGCCATTGGCGAATTCACGGACTTTTTCAAAAAAACGCGAACGTTCCAGCGTTTCGAGTTCCTTTGGAAATTCGACTTTGAATTCTTTTATTTCCGTTTGTTCGCTTGGGTTGCCGAGGCGGTCAATGACCTCCTTCCACGTCATCGTAATGGAATTATTTTGATTTCTTTTTACCGGATATTCCCCTTTTGAGCTTTTGCCTTTTCCGCGTTGTCCCGATCTCCAGCAATGTTTTGTGGAATTTCACAAGATGGGCGGAAGTGGCCTTTTTTAAAGCGGTTTTTCTTCTCATTTGTGTTTTTGTTGAACCTATTATACACCAATCGGGCTTGTCAATGAAGCGCTCTGGCGATTACACTGGTTTCTGGAAGGGTGGCTGAGCGGTCGAAAGCGGCAGTCTTGAAAACTGTTGTCCCGATTTATCGGGACCGTGGGTTCGAATCCCACCCCTTCCGCCACAAAGATGCGAGAAACGCGTGCCGAATGAAATGACCCGCCTCAGGCGGGGAAATGAAGTGAGGACTCCGAAACGAAAATTTGCGGAGAAAATTTTCTTTGGGGAGAGCGTTTCCCTTCTGGTTATATTGACTTTCCATCTTATGCCATTAAACTGATAAGGCTTTAGCCAAAGCCCTCCTTGAACATCCGCAACATCGCCATCATCGCGCACGTGGACCACGGCAAAACAACGCTTGTTGATGCGCTTCTTCGCCAGTCCAAAACCGATGTGGGCAAGGAAAACGTCGGCATGACGTGCATTTTGGATAGCAACGAATTGGAACGGGAACGCGGCATCACCATTTTCTCTAAGAACGCTTCGGTGCAGTGGGGCGATACGAAAATCAACATCATCGATACCCCGGGCCACGCGGATTTTGGCGGCGAAGTGGAACGGGTGCTGAATATGGCCAACGGTTGTCTTCTCTTGGTGGATGCCAAAGAGGGTCCCATGCCCCAAACACGGTTTGTACTCAAAAAAGCGCTGGAAATGGGGCTCAAGGTGATTGTGGTAATCAATAAAATCGATAAACCCGCCGCCCGGCCCGATTTCGCGGTCAACAAAACCTTTGATTTATTCGTCGAGCTCGGCGCCAAAGATGACGCGCTTGATTTTCCCATCCTGTATGCTGTGGCTAAACAGGGCAAAGCGGGCGAAGAGGCCGATGTGACGAGGATGCAGGACATTTCACCGGTTTTTGAGGCGATCATGAAGCACGTCCCGGAACCGTCCGGTGACCCGGCCAAACCCCTGCAAATGCTGGTGACCACCATCACGGGTGATAATTTTAAAGGGCGCATTGCCACGGGCCGCATCTACAACGGCATCATTAAAGCCGGGCAGGATATTATGCACATCAACCGCAAAGGTGAAATGAAGAAGTATCGCCTTATGTCCCTGATGACTTTTTGCGGCCTTGGCCGGATGGAAGCGCAGGAAGCCAGCGCGGGCGATATTGTGGCTGTTGCGGGGATCTCCAATGTGAACATCGGCGAAACCATCGCCAGCGTGGAAACCCCTATTGCCCTGCCGCTTCTTGATATCGAAGAGCCTACAGTGAAAATGACTTTTATGGTCAATGATTCGCCCTTTGCCGGCAAGGAGGGAAAAATGAAAACTTCCCGCCAGATCCGCGAACGGCTATACAAGGAGCTGGAAACCGATATGGCCCTTCGCGTGGCCGATAACGCGGATGGCACCTGGGAAGTTTCCGGGCGCGGCG
The DNA here is from genome assembly GCA_016927155.1 of Candidatus Peregrinibacteria bacterium. Classification (GTDB taxonomy): domain Bacteria; phylum Patescibacteriota; class Gracilibacteria; order UM-FILTER-43-11; family UM-FILTER-43-11; genus JAFGNE01. Next base: position 18,163 of record JAFGNE010000047.1, on the reverse strand, counting down.
AACTGCACCTTTCCATCCTCATCGAACGCATGCGCCGCGAAGGCTATGAATTCCAGGTTTCCCGCCCGCAAGTCATTGTGAAAGAGGCCAACGGGAAAAGGATGGTGCCTTATGAAAACGTGTATATCGAAGTGCCCGAAGCTTATGCCGGTACCATTATCCAAAAACTGGGCATGCGCCATGGTGAGATGAAGGCGATGGGCGCCGAGCAGGGGATTAATTTTATTGAATTTGTCGTTCCCACACGGGGGCTTTTCGGTTTCCGCTCGGAATTTATCACCGACAGCCATGGTTTGGGCATCATCAATACCAATTTCTGTAAATATGACGCCGACTTTGAAAACTGGCCCGAGCGCGATAAGGGTTCGCTGATTGCCAGCGAAACGGGTGTGACCAACATGTACGGCCTTATTAAAACCCAGGAACGCGGCCAGCTCTTCTTCGGTCCCGGTATCCCTGTTTACAAGGGGCAGGTGGTGGGGCAGAATCCGCGCGCGGAAGATATCCGCATCAACGTGTGCAAGACCAAGCACCTTACAAATGTGCGTTCCAAAGGCGATGGCGTAAGCGAGCACTTCAATACGCCAAAAATCATGGGGCTGGAAGAAGCGCTTGAATACATTGATGATAGTGAACTGGTAGAAGTGACGCCCCAAAGCGTGCGTATCCGCAAAATCGTTTTGGATGAAAATGAGGCAAAAAGGAAAGAAAGGGGTATTGTGTAACTATGCCTACAGGTTTAATGGCAGAAGCCAAAATTCTCATCACCGGCTATACCATAAAAGAAAAGCCCGGCCGTACTTGCGCCACCTGCACGCTTGTCCGGGACGGGCGATTGAATATGGTTATTGATCCGGGAACGGTTTCTTCGCCTAAAGTTCTCGTTACCGCTTTAAAAAAAGAAGGCTTGTCGCCGGAAGATATCAATGTGGTCGGCCTTACCCATTCGCACGTGGACCACTATAAAAATGTGGCACTGTTCCAAAAGGCCGGGATCATCGATTACTGGGGCTGGTGGAAAGGGGATAAATGGTCAAAAAGCGATGGAAAAATATCGCCAAACATTCGTTTTATATTGACTCCGGGCCATAGTCCGGACAGCATTACCTTCCTGGTTAAAACCGGCGCCGGCGTTACGGCGGTTTGCGGGGATGTGTTTTGGAGCAAAGGGAGGCCTAAAACAGACCCTTTCGCTTCGGATAATAAGGCGCTCCGCAAAAATCAGGAAAAACTTTTAAAAATCGCGGATTTCATTATTCCGGGACATGGTATAATATTTAAAACATGAAGATAAAATCCCTGTTCATCAATTCGGCTAAACCGCTTTTAGGCAGCCTGCCCGTCCTTTTGGGCATTATCCTGCTGATCGGCCTGCTGAACAGCGCTAACCTTTTCCCCCTGCTTTCACGGCTGTTTACTGCGGATGGGTTATTTAACCCCTTGATCGGCGCGGCGCTGGGGAGCATCATGGCCGGCAACCCTGTTACAAGCTATGTCATCGGAGGGGAACTTTTGGGCCAGGGAATCGGCCTCACCGCGGTCACGGCTTTTATGGTGGCTTGGGTGACCGTGGGGATCGTGCAGTTCCCGGCCGAAGCTTTTTTGCTGGGGAAACGTTTCGCGCTTTGGCGGAATGCCCTGAGCTTCATCCTTTCTATTTTAGTCGCTGTAATAACGGTTTGGTTTTTATAATGCAACCTTCTGAAAAAAGCAGAGGCCCATGGATTTTTTTGGGGATTGTGGTCCTTTTGTACGGGGCTGTCCTTGTTTTTGACCCTCAACTTATAAAACCCGCTATAAAATTTTCGCTGGATATTTTTTTGAAAATTATTCCGGTTTTTATCCTGATTTACGTCATGATGGTGATCGTCAACGCTTTCATCTCTCCCTCATGGGTCAGCCGGATGGCAGGGCGTTCCGCGGGGGCGAAAAGGTGGGTCATCGCGATTGTCGGCGGCATTTTGTCCACCGGCCCGATTTATATGTGGTATCCCCTGCTTAAACAATTGCGCGAAAAAGGCGTTAGTTATGGTTTTATGGCATCGTTCCTTTACAATCGCGCCATCAAATTGCCCCTTTTGCCTTTAATCATTTACTATTTTAGCTGGCGTTTTACGGTTGTTCTGACGCTGGTAATGGTTGCCGCATCCTTGTTACAAGGTATATTATTGGAAAAGATCATGGATAACAACTTAACCGAAACACTATGAAAATCGCGATTGCCGCCTTAAAAAATAATCCGGATTCCCAGGTGAGCGAGGTAGCCGGACGCGCCCCTTTTTATCTTTTTTTTGATGGGGGCAAGCTTGTTGAAGCGGTCAAAAACCCTTTTTGTGTTGGCGCCGGGGGCGCCGGGTTCGCCGTGGCGGAAATGCTGGGGGATAAAAAAGTCGATTTTGTAGTGGCCGGCCGTTTCGGTGAAAAAATGCATAGCGCCTTGGAAGGGAAAGGGGTTAAATGCCGCGAACTTTCCGGTATGACGGCGAAAGAAGCCTTGAACCAATTTTTGAACTAAACAATCCATGGAAATTTCATTGCTGGATCTGCAAACCGGAAAGACAGCCAAAATCTCAAGGGTAGAGGGCGGCTCGGAGGCCCAAAGCAAATTGGCGGCTCTGAATATCAGGGTCGGCAAAACCGTCAAAAAAATCACCATGCAGCCTTTCAGGGGCCCTGTTGTCATCGCTATCGGCAACACAAAAGTCACTTTGGGAAGGGGGCTGGCGATGAAAATTTTTGTAGAACCCGAAAAATGAAAATACTTTTAATCGGCAATCCCAACGTCGGAAAAAGCGCGTTTTTTTCAAGGCTGACAGGTGTCAATGTCGTGATTTCGAATTATCCCGGTACTACGGTCGAGTTCAGGCAGGGCAAGATGAAATTCGGGAAAAAGCTGGCGGAAATCATTGATGTTCCGGGACATTATATGATGGAGCCGACTTGCAAAGCGGAAAAAGTCGCGACACAAATGCTAAAGGAAGGGGATTTGGTCATCAATGTGGTCGACGCGACCAATTTGGAAAGGAATCTGTATCTCACCCTTCAGCTTCTGGAGAAAAAGATACCCGTCATTGTAGCGCTTAATTTTTGGGATGAGGCAAAACACCAAGGGGTTGGGATAGATATCGAAACGCTTGAAAAAATTTTAAAAATTCCCGTCGTGCCAACATGCGCCGTAACGGGCGAAGGGATAAAACGGCTGGTTTCCAGGTTACCGGAAGCTAAAGCCCATTCTTTTTGCCGCAATGAGCAAGAGCGATGGTGTGAAATCGGCAGGATCATCGAGGCGGTCCAGCGGCTTGAGTCCAAGCGCCATACGCTTTTTGAGAAATTGGAAGATTTAAGCGTTAAACCCTTGACCGGTCTGCCCATCGCCGCCTGTGTTTTATCGCTGACGTTTTATTTAGTCCGTCTGATAGGCGAAAACCTGATCGGATACCTTTTTGAACCTTTATTTGGTTTGTATTCACCTCTTGCCATGCGGCTGAGTGATTTTTTGGGTTCCGGCTTTATCCATGACGTTTTAATAGGGTCCTTGGTCGGGGGGGAAATCGATTATGTGCAGTCAATGGGGTTGCTGACGACCGGTCTTTTTGTGCCGATCGGTATGGTCCTGCCCTACGTGTTCGCCTTTTACCTGGCTTTGGGTTTCTTGGAGGACAGTGGTTACCTGCCGAGGCTGGCGACTCTGGTGGATAATGTCATGCATAAGTTCGGCATGCACGGGTTGGCCATTATCCCCATGCTCCTCGGTTTGGGCTGTAACGTTCCCGGGGCGCTGGCTACCAGGATTTTGGAAACCAGACGGCAGCGGTTTATTGCCGCGACGCTCATGGCCATTTCCATCCCCTGTATGGCTCAGATCGCCATGGTTTTCGGGTTACTCGGCCAATACGGCGCAAAGGGCCTGGGGATCCTTTTTGCCACCCTTGCCGCCGTGTGGTTCATTTTAGGTTTTCTTCTCAATAAAATAATGAAAGGCGTGACCCCGGAAACCTTCATGGAAATTCCCCCTTACAGGGTTCCCCATGTGCGTATCCTGGCCAAAAAATTATGGATGAGAATCAGGAAATTTTTGACCGAAGCCATACCGTTTGTATTTTTAGGCGTCTTCTTTGTCAATATCCTGTACGCCACAGGCGTTATTGAATACGTCAGCAATGTTACGGCGCCCGTCATCGTCGGGGTGCTGGGCTTGCCCAAAGAGGCCGTGGCCTCCCTGGTTATCGGTTTTTTGAGGAAAGACGTGGCCGTCGGAATGCTGCTGCCGCTGGGGTTGAGCATGAAGCAGCTGGTCATCGCCAGCACCGTCCTGACGATGTACTTCCCCTGTATCGCCACTTTTGTTGTTTTGTTCCGGGAACTGGGGGCCAAGGATTTGGCCAAGTCCACCCTCATCATGGTCCTGGCATCTTTTTCTGTGGGAGGTATATTGAATTTGATTCTTTAGGTCATGAAACTTTCTTATCTTAAAGGTGTCAGCTTTGGGCTTACTTCCGGCGTTATCACCACTTTGGGGATGATGGTCGGGCTCCAGGCGGGCACCCATTCTAAACTGGCGGTTTTAGGCGGCATCCTCACCATTGCCGTGGCGGACGCCTTTTCCGACGCGCTCGGCATCCACATTTCCGAGGAATCCGAAAACCAGCATACTGTCCGTGAAATCTGGGAATCCACCGCGGCCACCTGGTGCGCCAAATTTTTCTTCGCCATTACTTTCATCGTTCCCGTCCTGCTGGTCAATAATCTGGCTAATGCCGTTTGGATCGCTATTGCCTGGGGAATGCTCGTTCTTGGCGCCATCAGTTATTGGATGGCGCGCGACCAAAAAGAGCCGGCGTGGCATGTGATGGGCGAGCACATGGGCATTGCGTTTGTCGTCATTTTCCTTACCCATTTTGTGGGCGAATGGATTTCCGCCACGTTCGGGATGATCGGCTGATTTGGATTAAAACATTTTCATCTGCGCCTGCTTGATGGCCTTACGTTTGAGTCGGATTGCCGCTTTTTCCGGCAATTGGCCGGTTGCCATATTGGCGTGACCGATTTCTGCCAGGAACCGCGACGGCTTGAGTTCTTTATTGCCGGTTTTTTTAGCACCCAGAAGATGCAGTTCTTCCGTGGCGCGCGTCATGCCCACGTAAAGAAGCCGGCGTTCTTCGGCCAGATTATCTGGGTCGTCCGTGGGTTTTAAATGGGGGATATGTTCCTCTTCCAGCCCGATGATGACGACAACCGGAAATTCCAGCCCTTTGGCCGCGTGCAGGGTCAGCAGGTTGATGCGGTCCGCCATAATCAAGTTGTCCGCCTCCTGCTGTAGCTTGGTTTCGTCGAGGAAAATGGCGAGCGCTTCTTGAACCGGCAACCGGTCAAAAGGAATGGCGTACGCGATCAGTAGGTTCAGGTGGTTTGCCGGAGCGGCCTTTAATTGCTTGGACGCGGCGAAAGAAGTGATGCGGTCGCGTAACCAGGAGGAAAAAAGGGGCGCAGCGGCAGATCCTGAAACGAGTTCAGGATGACATATGCCGCTACGGAATTTTTCCAATTCACCCAAAAATTCCTTCACCTCCTTCCTTTCCCAAAATGACTCTGATGCGGACATTTGGCAGGGGTACCCGCGTTCCGCGAGGCGGGCCGCGATTTTTTTGCCTTCGGCCTGCGTGCGGTAAAGGATGGCGATGTCCGAGAACGGCCGGAAGCCCCCATGCCGCCCAACATCCAAACTGTCCGCCAGCACCATATCGCCGTGCGAGCCGAGGTGCATTTCAAGGATGTGGGAAATTGTGTCGTAACCTTCCCATTCGTTCCCGTTTTCCCAAAGCGCGATCGGCTGTCCCGTGGTTTTGGCCGCTTCCAGCCGCTTTTCAATCCGGTCCGGATTATGGCGGATAAGCTCTTCCGCGCCTTTCAGGATCGCGGGCGGGTTGCGGTAATTTTGTGTCAGGATAACGGTTTTTGTTTCCGGGTATAACTCCGCGAACTCCGTCATTGAGGTCGCTTTGGCCCCGCGCCATGAATAAATCGTCTGGTCAGGGTCTCCCACCACGCAGAGGTTGCGATGAGGCTCAGCCAGCCGCCGCACGATTTCGATTTGCGCCGCGTTCACGTCCTGGTATTCGTCCACTAAAATATGGTCGAATTTTTGTTGGCAGTCCATAAGTACCTCCGGCTTTTCATCCCATACCTCAATCAGCTTGGTGAGCAGGCCGTCAAAGTCAAGCGCGTTCACGTCTTCGGGAGGTCCCCCGTCTTTTTCCGTGAGGATGATGAAATTCGGGTCCCAATACTGCCGCAAAAGGCGGGCGGCGAGCGAATGGAAAGTCATGACCTGTGGCGCCAAAAGCGCATTGTCATCCTGAACTTGTTTCAGGATCTCGCGCTTTTGGCGCAACCGTTCTACCATCTCATGCGCGGCCTTGTTGGTAAAGGTGAGGGCGAGGATGCGATGCGGCAGGATATTTTCTGTTTCGATCAAATAAGCGATCCGTTCCGTAAGCGTGCGCGTTTTGCCGGTGCCGGCCCCCGCGACGATCCGGAGCGGCCCCCCCGCCGTTTCAATGGCCTGTTGTTGGGATGGATTGAGCATCAGAACAATTTCATTTGGTCTTTTCCAACTAATTCTTCGGGCTTGAAGAGGCGGATTATACCATATTCCCCGTCATATCCCGGCTGGATGATCACTTGGCTGGCGCGCATGCGGCAGATGGCCTCACCGACCATTTCGTTGACACGGCTGATGTCCGCGATCGGCGCGTCCTTGAGGATATAAAATTCCGGGCCGACCTCCTGAAGCAATTTGGAATACAGTTCATCCACTTTTTTGCTCACGCCGCCGACCTGCAGGATTTCAGCCAGGATTTCCGTGAGCGGGATGATGTGCCAAAAGGGCCGCGCGGTTTTCGGCTTTTCGCCCATTTTCCTGTCTGCCAGGTCGGAAACGCGGTGAAGCACGCCGACCGTGATTTTTTTCCCTGTTTTTGGCGAAATATTTTTCATTTTTTTCGTTTCTTCAGGCGCCAGGCAAAGCCCTTCCGCCCTTAACCCGTCCGCGTGGTATTTGCCTTCTTCAGGATAAAATTCGATCGTCCCGGCAATTTGTTTATGGTCATGGCGCAAAGCGCGCAGGATGGCCGGATAGGTCATTTCACAATCAAACACCGTGGCCTCCCGTCCCATTTTTGGGAGGGAATGGGCGTCTGAATTGCTCACCAAAACGTACTTGTCATTTTGGCTGAGCCTCCAGTTCATCAGGGGGTCGGAAGAGAGCCCGGTTTCCAGCGCGTGGATATGGTCGGAAAGCTCCTCAAAACATTCCTCCATACTGTCGAAGCCGGAAACGGAGCCGAAAATCGCGAAATGCGGCGTCCACGCGTGGGCGGGAATCAGCTCAATGTCCGGGTCAATGTCGAGGAGTAGCTTCAAAAGCTCTTTGCTGTCCAGCCCCAGGATAGGCCGCCCGTCCGACTTGATATTACCGCGCTTATCGAGCTCGACATTGATTTTGGCGACGGTTTTCACGTCCGGCGCGAGGATGACATGGTGCACTTTTCGGGTCTTTTCGCCCTTCTTGTAAATCAGGCTGATTTCCGTGCTCAAAATAAAATGGGCGGGGCGTTGGCATTTTTCGGGGATATACACATCCGCCGCCTCTTTTTGGAATTCTTTTTTTAGCCCGTAAATCCCCGGCGCGGTTTCCTCGAGTTTTTCATGGATTTCTTTAAACCAGGCCGGATAAGTGAAGTCCGCAGTGGACACCAAATCAATCCCCTTAAGCTGGCACCACGCCCAAATGTGCGGCAGGTCAAGGTTTTTGCTGCACGCGCGGGAATATTTTGAATGGATGTGAAGGTCGGCGATGAAAGGCATTCGGACTGATTGATGACAGTGATCATTGTAACATAAGCGGAAAAATGCTATAATATAAAGATTAGAATTATCAAACGCCATGCCCACAAAAAACACCCATCAGGAATACCAGCCCTGCTCCATCTGCGGGCGCGTGTATGCCCCCAAAAGCCTTTTTCCCTCCGAGCTCATCCGCGATGGCATCGCGGTGCTTATCCGCAAGAAAAATCCCGACTGGGACGGGACGGGATACGTTTGTCAAATTTGTCTGAACCAATACCGCACGGAATACGTGGAAAAGGCCCTTAAGATGCAGAAAGGCGAAGTTTCCGCTTTAGAAAGGAAAGTTTTAAAAGGCTTGAAGGAACACGATATCGTGGCGCAGGACATTAACACGGCGTTTGACAGGCAGCTTACTGTTGGTGAAAGGGTGGCGGACAAAGTGGCAACTTTCGGCGGCAGCTGGAAATTCGTCATTTCTTTCGGCGCCTTCATCTTTATCTGGATCATCATCAACGTCATTTTGCTGGTCACAAAACCCTTTGACCCCTATCCCTTCATACTGCTCAACCTCATGCTTTCGTGTCTCGCCGCCATCCAGGCTCCCATCATCATGATGAGTCAGAACCGCATGGAAGATCGCGATCGCATGAGGTCGGAAGAGGATTACAAGGTGAATTTGAAGGCGGAGCTCGAAATCCGGCATCTGAACGAAAAGCTCGACCATTTGCTCAACCGCCAGTGGCAGCGCCTCCTTGAGATCCAGCAGATCCAGCTTGATTTGATGGAAGAGATGGCGGCCAGGAAAGGAAAAGCAATGGCCTCCAGTCAGCCTGTTGCCACTCCTGCGGTTGTGCCTGCCCCTGCCTCTGCTATTCCAGCCTCTGCCGCCAAAGCTTAAGCGGACAAATCCAAACTATTACCCTTTTCAACAGGCTATTTTTTGTGTTAACATTCTCCTGCTTATTTTGACTTGTGTTTTTTATGCCTAAAAAAGATTCAAAAAAAGCTCCTGAAAAGGAGCCGGAAGATAAGAAAAAACCTGTCGAAGAGGTTGCGGAAGAAGGGGGGGATGATGGCGGAGAGGGGACTCCCGCGACGCTTCTTTCGGCCGGTAATATGAAACCGCGCGAAATCGTCACGGAAATGGAGGAAAGCTACCTCGATTACGCTATGAGCGTGATCGTTTCCCGCGCGTTGCCCGACGTCCGCGATGGCCTTAAGCCTGTGCACCGCCGCATCCTTTATTCCATGCACGAGTTGGGGCTTAGGCATGCCGCCAAATTCCGCAAATCCGCCACCGTGGTCGGTGATGTTTTAGGTAAGTACCATCCCCATGGCGATTCGGCCGTTTATGATTCCATGGTCCGTATGGCCCAGGATTTCGCTATGCGCTATCCGCTCGTCCTTGGCCAGGGTAACTTCGGATCCATGGATGGCGACAACGCCGCGGCCATGCGTTACACCGAAGCCAAGATGGCCAAGATCACGGATGAAATGATGGCCGATATTGAAAAAGAAACGGTTGATTTTCGCCCCAATTACGACGGCCGGCTGAAAGAGCCCTCAGTACTTCCCAGCCGTATTCCGGCGCTGCTGCTCAACGGCTCCATGGGCATCGCGGTGGGCATGGCCACCAATATTCCGCCCCATAACCTCACCGAGGTCATGTCCGCGGTCAACCATTTGGCGGACCACCCGGAGGCCACCATTGAAGACCTGATGCAATTTATCAAAGGCCCCGACTTTCCCACGGCGGGCATGATTTATGATACCGAAGCCATTAAAACCGCTTACGCCACGGGCCGGGGCAGCATCGTGATCCGCGGCAAGGCCGATATCGATGAGATGAAGGGCGGCAAGTTCCGCATCGTCATCACCGAACTGCCTTACCAGGTCAACAAGGCGGCGTTTGTGGAAAGTATCGCCAATTTGGTCCACAATAAAAAAATAACCGGAATTTCCGACTTGCGTGACGAATCCAACCGCGAAGGTATGCGCGTCGTAATAGAGCTGAAGCGCGACGCTTATCCGAAAAAACTCCTCAATCAGTTATACAAGTACACCAATCTTCAAACATCCTTCGGTTTTAACATGATCGGCCTGGTGGACGGCATCCAGCCCCGCCTGCTCGACCTTAAAGCCATCCTTGAGCAGTTCATTGGCCATCGTAAAGTCGTGATTACGCGGCGCACCGAATTTGAACTGAAACAGGCCAAGGCGCGCGCCCATATTCTGGAAGGCCTGAAGATCGCCCTCGATCACATCGACGAGGTGATCGCTACCATCAAAAAATCCGAAACCAAGGAGCTCGCGAAAGAAAATTTGATGAAAAAGTTCAAATTGAGCGAAGAACAGGCTAAGGCCATTTTGGAAATGCGCCTGCAGACCCTCGCCGGTTTGGAAAGGAAAAAAATCGAGGATGAGCTTAAGGAACGCATGCTTTTTATCAAAGAATGTGAAGGCATTTTGGCTGACCCCAAAAAAGTGTTGGCCATCGTCAGGGGGGAAACTACGGAAATTATCGAGAAATACGGCGATGCCCGCCGTACCAAAGTTTATGTGCACGCTGTCGGCGAATTCTCCGCCAAACAGCTCATTCCCAACGAGCCCATGATGGTTATGATCAGCGAGGCGGGCTATGTGAAACGCATGAACCCCTCCGTCTACCGCACCCAGGGCCGCGGCGGCAAGGGGGTTATCGGCATGACCACCAAAGAAGAAGATGAGACGAAGCTCATCCTGAATACCATGGCGCACGATGATTTGCTTTATTTCACCAACATGGGCCGCGTGTTTCAGTTGCCTGTCTATGAAATTCCCGTGGCTACCCGCCAGGCCAGGGGGCAGGCGATCGTCAATTTGCTCCAACTTGAACAAAACGAACGGGTCACCGCTATCCTGGATCTTTCCCAGTATGCCGGCGAATACCTGTTCATGGCCACTAACAAGGGCACCGTGAAAAAAACAAAACTGGAAGAATTCAAGAACGTCCGCAAATCCGGCCTGATTGCCATCAAGCTCAGGCAGGGCGATTTGCTCCAATGGGTAAAGGCCACCTCGCCCGGCGACCAGGTCATCCTGCTTTCAAAAAACGGCCAAAGTATCCGCTTCAAGGAAGATGACGTGCGTCCAATGGGCCGTCCCAGCATGGGGGTTCGCGGCATACGGCTGAAAGGCGACGATATCCTTGTAGCCATGGACGTGATTCAGGACGAATCCATGAGCCGCCTGCTCGTTGTCATGGAAAACGGCTTAGGCAAAAGCTCACCCGTCACCAATTATCGCTTCCAGTCCCGCGGGGGCAGCGGCGTAAAAGCCGCCCAGATCACCCCCAAAACCGGAAAGGTTGTCGGCGGTTATGTGATCACGCAAAAAACACAGGGCGATCTCGTCCTCATCAGCAAACACGGCCAGATGATCCGCATGCCCCTGGAACAGATTCCCAATATCGGCCGCACCACACAGGGGGTTATTATCATGCGCATGGATTCCGGCGACAAAGTCGCTTCTTTCTCGCTTATTTTGGTGGATGAACAGGCGGATGCCGGCGCCGCTGAAAAGCAGGCCCTTCCTCTCAAGGGGAAATCCTAAACCCGAATCATGAAATTTATCTTTCGTTTTGTCAGTTCCTTTGTACTTGCCTTGGCGTTTGCCTTGTTCGTTTCAGCCGATTTCAATCAGGATTTGTCTTTGGCCCCTGAGGATATCCGCGCGCCTTCGGGTATGCTTTTGGGGGATGCCGTTCGCATTTACGCGACCATCCGCAACCATTCTGATTTAGATTTGGCGGGTGTTGTGAAGTTTTATGATGAAACCGCCCAACGTTTCATTGGCACCGACCAGCCCGTCTCTGCTGTCGCGGGAGGGGCTGATGACGTTTTTATCGACTGGGAAGCGGATACGTTCGGCAACCATAATATTGCCGCGCGCGTTATCCCTTGGATTGTCGAGGGGGACGATCCCGAAAACAATAAGGCGGTTATTGGAATTTATGTCGACCGCGATTCAGACCGGGACGGCGTGATGGATAGGGAAGATACGGACGATGACAACGACGGCGTGCCCGATAGGGCTGACGCTTTTCCCTTAAACCCGAAAGAATCAATGGATACCGACAGGGACGGGACCGGAAATAACGCGGATATGGACGACGACAACGACGGCGCTTCCGACATTGAAGACGATTTTCCTTTAGATCCTAACGAACAGAATGACCGCGATAACGACGGCACGGGAGATCATTCGGATCTTTTTCCGGATGATCCCAGAGAATGGTCGGATTTGGATAAGGACGGGCTCGGCGATAACGCTGACACTAACGACTGGAACAAGGGGCCGATTGCCGAAATTGTAGCGGGAAAGACTAAGGCCAAAGCGAAAGAAATCATCACTTTCAACGCTTTAAAATCCAGTGATCCGGACGGTGATGTCGTTAGTTTTGAATGGGATTTTGGTGACGGGGAAAAGGCAAACGGAGTTGTAGTGGACCACTTTTTTAAAAAACCGGGTTATTACGATGTCGCCTTAAAGGTAATGGACGACAAAAACGAATCCCGCGAGGCCGTTGTTACGGTCCATATTGCCTATAAATGGCAGGCGGTGGCTTTTGCAGGGGCCACCCTACTTCTTTTCTTGTTGCTGTTTGGCGGCTTTTTTGTGCGGAAAAACGAAAAAAAGAAGCCCGTAACGCCTCGCCGCGCCCCGCGCGCGAAGCCTGTTGCACGCAAAAAGCCAAAAGCGGTTAAGAAAAACTTGCCGAAAAGGAAAAAATAATATAAAATCCCTCCGCTAAACCCCTAACGCCCCTATCTGTATGAAATCCGAAATCCATCCCAAGCTCAATCATGTTGTTTTTGTGGACTCCTCTTCCAAAGCGGAATTCGCCACGCTTTCCACCCTCACTTCCGAGGAGACGAAAAAGATCAACGGCGTAGACCATTACATTATCAATGTTGAAATATCCTCCGCCTCCCATCCTTTTTATACCGGTGAAAAAATGCTGATCGATACTGCCGGTCGTGTGGATAAATTCCGTGCCCGCATGGAACAGAGCAAAAAAATCAAGGCCGAATATCAGGCGCGTGCCCACAAAAAAGAAGAGATCCAAAAAGAGACCCTTGAAGAAAAAATCACCCGTAAGGCCGCGGAAAATACGGAAGCGAAAGAAGAAGCCAAGATTGAGGCGGCCAAGCCCGCCTCCAAAAAAGCGGCCCCTGCCAAAAAGCCTGCCAAGCCCGCCCCTAAAAAAGTTTCCCCAAAAAAAGCGGCCCCCAAAAAACCCATGGCCAGGCCTGCCGCCAAGCCCGCCTCCAAAAAACCGATTCCCAAAAAAACAGCTCCTGCCAAAAAACCGCTTAAGAAAGGGAAGAAATAAGATTTAGCATTTTGTCCTTAAACACGCTTTCATCGAACTTTTCGGCGATGGCGCGGATTTTTTGCGCGTCATAATTTTTTTCATTGGCCATCAGCCGGGTAAGTCCTTGGATCAGTGATTCAGGATTTGGTTCGGAAAAAAATTCGCCGCTGGTTCCCGCAACCACGCTTTCCGTCACGCCGCCAACGCCGTAAGCGAGCACCGGTTTTCCCGCGGCCATCGCTTCCACGGGCGTGATGCCAAAATCTTCTTCGCCGGGAAAAATAAGGGCGCGACAGTTTTCCATGTATGTCCGCACCGTTTCATCCGGTTTGTAGCCAAGAAATTCAATCGTATCGCCGGCCATGGCCTGGAGCGCTTCTTTTTGTGCCCCTTCGCCGACGATGACGAGCTTCCTTTTGATCCGGTTGAACGCCTGGATGGCGAGGTCTATTTTTTTGAAAGGCGTGAGCGCCGAGACAATCAAAAAATAATCCTCATGGCGCGCCGTTGGCGTAAACCGTTTCACGTCCACCGGCGGATAAATCACCGTCGCATCCCTGCGCCAATACTTATCTATCCGTTTTTGCACATGCCGTGAATTGGCCACGATCACATCAACATCCCGGGCCCGCCTGTAGTCCCATTGCCGTATCGGGTTTAACAGTTTGGCGACAATAAAACGCCCTATTGCCGAGTAATGTTCCGTGTATTCGTGCGTGTAATCCCACGCGTACCGCATGGGCGAATGGCAGTAGCAGATGTGTTTGGTTTTTGGCCCGGTTTTTATGCCATGCGCGAAGGCCGAACTGCTGGAAATCACCACATCATAGCTTCTCAGATCAAACCGCTCAACGGCCCCGGCCATTTTGGGGAGCAGGAATTTGTAAGGTAGCCACCTGGCGGCGCTTTGCAGGCGCGAAACATGGATTTTTTTATCCGCGAACCATTTGTCTGTTTTTGCCTTGTCCGCGAACAGCGTGTAAATCGGGGCTTCCGGAAAAATTCGGGTCAGTGTTTTAAGCACGCGCTCCGCTCCGCCCAATTTTATCAGCATTTCGTGTGCCAAGGCGATTTTCATATAAAAACAATATCATTGAATATCGTTGCCGCGCCAGTTTTCGTCATCCGTTTCCCCTACAATAGGTCTAACTATTGACTATATATAATATATATTATATAATATAGTTGTATCAGTATTCTTATCATTTTAAGCGAAATCAAGTATTATAGGTCTTGTCGCAAACAAATAGAAAATGAACGTATCCATCATCGTCCTGATCGCCCTGGCTGTCCTTTATTTCGGTTTCGAAGTCTATTTGAGCATCCGCCGGAATAAATACAATACCACCCTGGAAACCGTTGTTTTGCGCGTGGCCGTTTCCAAATTGAACGAACGCGGGCCGATTGTGGCCGAACAGATATTTTCCGCTTTGCACGCCCTACAGGAGAATTACGGTTTTTGGGATTATCTCGTCGGCGATGAGCCGCCGCGGGTCAGCATGGAAATCGCCAGCGTCAACAACAAGATCCAATTTTTCATTTGGGTCCCACGACGTTTTAAAAATGTCATCGAAAGCCAAATCTACGCGCAGTACCCCGATGTGGAAATTGAAGAGGCGGAAGATTACGCGAAACAGGATTTTTCCGCTCATGGGGGGCTTATCGGGAAAGGGGATTTGGCTGAGCCTAAAACAGCCACCGAAGCCATCTCCGCTCCCGCCGGTACCAAACTTCCCGTTCCTTATAAAAAGGCGGAATGGGCGGAATCCGCGCTATGCGCCGTAACCGCGGAACTCGAATTAAGCGATCCGGACATTTATCCGGTCAAACGTTACACCCAATTCGAGGACAAGCTCACCCGTTTGCCTACGGAACCTCTTGCGGGGGTAACGGCCACGCTTTCCAAACTCAATGCCACCGATGAACAGGCCTGGATACAAATTGTCATCTCTCCCCTAGGGGATTGGTGGCGCAAGCGCGGCCTTAAATGCCTGCGGATCGTGAGCAACGGGCTTTTCAACAACATTTTCTGGCTCAATAAGCTGGCGACCGGTGTTTATCTGGCCCGCGGGTTCTGGAAGCGTTTTTTCCTTTCCCCCGTTCATTTGCTGTTTTGGGTTTTGCGGGGGTTCCATACAGGGTCACTGAACATAAAAAGTTCCACGGAAACCGATTTGGATGAGCAGGTCTCCCGTACCCACGACAGGGAAGATCCTATTTCCGCTGCCGTGGATAAAGTCACAAGGCTTTCTTTTGATACCAGCATACGGATCGTTTATGTTCTTCGGCGCGAGAACATTGATCTGGCCGAAATCAAACTGAATGAAATCGCGGGGAGTTTTTACCAGTACAACCTCCCCAACATGAATGAATTTGAAATCCGGTCGGTCAATGAAAACAACGAACAGATCCTGAAACGCTATCGGCAGCGCCTGGTCACGGACCCCATGATCCTCAATGTGGAAGAGCTGGCTACCCTTTATCACATGCCCAGTAAAGACGTTGGCACCCCCAATGTGGTCTGGGTCACTTCTAAAAAATTGGAACCGCCTCATAACCTGCCGCTTCCCGGTTCCACTTCCGATTCGGAGCTGACCATCATCGGAAAAACGAATTTCCGCGGGCATCGGCAGGTTTTCGGCATCAAGGCGACCGATAGGCGGAGGCACATCTACATCATTGGTAAGACCGGCATGGGCAAGTCCGTGCTTTTGGAGAACATGATCTATTCCGATGCCGTTTCCGGCAAAGGGGTAGCCGTGGTGGACCCGCATGGCGACCTGGCCGAAGCGGTGCTTAATTTTGTGCCTTCCTACCGCACGAATGATGTTGTCATCCTCGACCCTTCTGACGTTTCCCACCCCTTCGCCTTTAACATGCTGGAATATACGGAAGACGCGAACCAGCGCAACCTGATGGCCTCAGGGCTTCTGGGTGTGTTCAAAAAAATGTACGCGGAAAGCTGGGGCCCCCGCTTGGAGCACATCCTGCGCAACTGCCTGCTCGCGCTTGTTGAATACCCGAATACCTCCATGCTCGGCATCATGCGCATCCTGGTGGACCCGGAATACCGCCGGCGCGTTGTCGATCACGTCACCAACCCCATGGTCAAAAGTTTCTGGGTGGACGAGTTCGGCAAGATGCAGGACAAAATGCGCACCGAAGCCATTTCGCCCATCCAGAACAAAGTCGGCCAATTCCTTTCTTCGCCCATGATCCGCAATATCGTCGGCCAGGTGAAGTCCACGGTCAATGTCCGCTTTATGATGGATACGGGCAAAATCATCATCGTCAATTTGTCGAAAGGCAAAATCGGCGAAGATAACTCGTCGCTCCTCGGTTCCATGCTCATTACCAAATTCCAGCTGGACGCCATGAGCCGCGCCAACATCCCGGAAAAAGAACGCGTGGATTTCTACCTTTATGTGGATGAGTTCCAGAATTTCGCCACCGACGCTTTCGCCACCATCCTCTCCGAGGCCCGCAAATACAAACTCAACCTCACCATGGCCAACCAGTATGTGGCCCAAATGCCGGATGAAGTGCGTGATGCCGTCTTCGGCAATGTGGGCACCATCCTTTGTTTTCAGGTCGGGTTCGAAGACGCGGAATACTTCAGCGGCCAGTTCTCCGAAGAAGTTTTGCCGAACGACATTGTGACCTTGCCCAAATACACCTGTTATTCCAAGTTAATGATTGACGGCATGCCCAGTCCCACGTTTTCCATTTCCACCCTGCCCCCGCCCGAAGTGGCGATAGACGAAGAGCGCCGCGAAAAAATCGTCCGCCTTTCGCGCGAACGCTACTGCAAACCGCGCGAGGTAGTGGAAGACAAGATTTTGCGCTGGAGCGAAGCGCTCAAAAAACTGCCGGAAGGCAAAAGGGGAGAACCCGCCAAAAGAGAAATTTCACCCGCGCCGCCGGCCGCCCCTGCCGTTTCCTCCGCGCAACCCCAAAAACCGCAGGGAAAAAACAAGCCGCCTTTCAGGGGGAAGCCAAGGCGCTAAGAGAGGCCTGTTTATTCAATAAGTTCTATAGCATTGGGCTGTTTATCAAGATCAGGCTGGCCATTTTTGCCTTTGCCGACAGTCATGATAAAACGTGCGCGCGTGCCATTAAACATGCCTTCATAACACAAAGCCATTTCATCATCTTCGGGTTTGAAATCATCTGGCAAAGGAAGCTCTTTGAATACGTCTGGGCATATTTTATTGGCTCTTTCCGGTTCCCAGCCAAGCATCTTCAGGGCGTGCTGACGTAAACTCCACACAAAATAATCTAAACATCTTTTAGGGGGTCGCGGCGTGTCGGCCTGGTTTTCCGCGTTATCAGGAGGCATAAAAAAACAAATGTAATAGCTAAAAGAAAACTATTCTATTACATTTTATTATTTATGTCAAATGTATTTTTAAGCGGCCATCAGGTAAGGCGGCAAATCTTTTCCCGGATTCATTTTCCTGAACATCCCTGTAATCACATTATCCATCGTTTCCCTTACTTTTTGCCGGCTTTCCATTCCTGTGGCCTGCTGGCCGACAGGCGTGCCATCCAGATATCTTTGCAGGGCGGGGAATTCGCCGTACGTAAAAATATTGTCCGCCTCATCGGACAACTCCCGGGTTATATAGGCTAATTCTTTTTTATTGGGTTTGATGTCGGCGGGGAACAGTTTTTCCAGCGCCTCGGCGATGACTTCGGGATTTTTCAAGAGAGCCGGAGGAGCGGCAAAAATTTCTTCGGATGGCTGTAAGGCGCCAAGAGCCTGGTCAATTTCGGTTTCTGTCAAAGCTCCGAATAAGTTTTCACGGATTTTTTGTGTATGTTCGGCACGTGCGGCCTGATAACGTTTATCCCATTCATGGAGCGGCCCTTGCCGTTTGGCTTCTGCCGCGGCATGTTCAGCCTTTTCGTCATAAGGACTGCCAGGCACGGCTTGGCCGTAAAAACGATGGAAATCGG
>JAFGNE010000046.1 GCA_016927155.1 Candidatus Peregrinibacteria bacterium | reverse complement strand
GGCATACCCTTCCACAATTCCGTGTTCCTGCAGGTAGCTGATGGCCGTGAAATTCGGATGGGCCGAAGTGACATCGGAAAATACGGCAACATCCGCCAGTACAGGCGTCAGGAACAAGGTAAAACCGACGATCAGGCCAAGGAGGCGGCACCGATTGCTAAGCATAACAAAAAGTTAAGCGGACTTATTATACCATACCCTTGCCTGCCCGCCGCAGGCGTGGCCCTTGCCCTAGCCCCTTGCCCTGCGCTATGTTAATAGCGCTTATGATTCATCCCGCTTACCTCATCAGCATCGGCGCCGCCGCAATCCTTGGATGGGCTTCTTTCTTTGTCGTCATCAACAAATTAAGCCCATTCACCTCCGCGCCGCTTTCGCTCATCCTGTTTTATCTCAGCCTCTTTTTCGCCTTTACCGGCACCTTTACCCTTTCGTTGTTTTACTATCGTTCATGGAAAGCGAAAGGCGAAATCCACAGCGCTTATTTAAACACAGCCCTCCGGCAAGGCGTCCTCCTCTCCCTGATGGTTACCGTGGCCGCCCTCTTCCAGCGCTTAAGGGTCCTTACCTGGTGGGACGGGATATTGCTTCTCGCCATCGTACTCCTCATCGAGTTTTATTTTATGGCGAAGGAGTGATTTATTCGGCCAGTTTTTTTTGGAGATAATCCAGAAGATCGGGGATTTTCACGCGGTCCTGTTTCATGGTATCCCGGTCGCGGATGGTCACCGAGTCGTCTTTCTGCGAATCGAAATCGAAGGTGACGCAGTAGGGCGTGCCGATTTCGTCCTGCCTGCGGTAGCGCTTGCCGATGGAACCGGTGGTGTCGAAGTCGGCGGTCATGTGCGGCGCGATTTTTTCCCATACTTTTTTCGCGTCTTCATTCAGTTTGTTGCTTAGTGGCAGGATCGCCGCCTTGAACGGGGCGATGTTTTTGTGGAGGCGCAAGACTACGCGCGCTTCCTCTTTGCCTTCCGAGTCGGGCGCTTTGTCTTCGTCATAGGCGGAAAGGAGGACCATCAGCACGGAACGGGTGAGGCCGAACGTGGGTTCGATCACATGGGGCACGAGCTTTTCGTTGGTATCGGGGTCAAAGTAAGTGAGGTCCTTGCCGGTTTTTTCAATATGGTTTTTAAGGTCGAAATCCGTGCGGTAGGCGCAGCCGTAAAGCTCTTTCCAGCCGAACGGCGTTTCGAATTCGATGTCCGCCGTGCGTTTGGAATAATGGGAAAGTTCTTTCTTGGTGTGTTCGCGCACGCGGGTTTTCTTTTTGTCGATACCCACGATATCGAGCCATTTGTGCATCTGTTCAAGCCAGTATTCGAACCACTTTTCCCATTCGTTTTCGCGGATGAACCACTCGAATTCCATCAGGTCGAACTCGATGGTGCGGAAGATGAAGTTGCCGGGCGTGATCTCGTTGCGGAACGCTTTGCCCGCCTGGGCGATGCCGAAAGGAAGTTTTTTGCGGGCGGAATCGAGCACCAGCTTGAAATTGGTGAACATGGATTGCGCCAGCTCCCCGCGCAGATAAACCGCCTCGCTATCCTTGGCTACCGGACCGATATGCGTCTGGAAAAGCAGGTTGAAGACGCGCGCGGGCGTAAAATCATGCGCGCCGCACACGGGACATTTGATCTTATTTTCCTCAATCAGCTTGTCCAAATCTTTTAAGCTCAGGCCTTCCACCTTGGTGCCCGTGGCGTTCTCTATAAGGTGGTCGGCGCGGAAACGCGACTTGCATTTTTTGCAGTCCACCAGCGCGTCGTTGAAGTTGGCCACATGGCCGCTGGATTCCCATACTTTAGGGTTCATCAGGATGGCGGCATCGAGGCCGACCATATCCATGCGGTCTCGCACGAAAAATTTCCACCAGGCGTCCTGGATGTTTTTTTTAAGTTCCACCCCCAAAGGGCCGTAATCCCATGTGTTGGCCAGCCCGCCGTAGATTTCCGAACCCGGAAACACGAACCCGCGGCGCTTGCAGAGCGAGACGATTTTTTCCATCAGGTTGTTTTCGGCCATTTGGTTTTTTAGGTTAAGGAGTCGGGCAACGGAACCACTATACCAAAAACCGCGGCCGGCGGGTAGCGGACAGATCGTTGGCCGCCCCTCAAGATTCCCGCGATGGTCAGGGGCAGGCTATTGCTTTTGGGAAGGGCCTAAAAAACACTTCGTATAATCCGCTTTATTTTGTGGTTTTACGGGAATACTTCGTATAGCAACGGATTAGTTGTAGGCCGTACGACGAGGCACTTCATTCCTGCATTTTGCATCATTCGCTCACCACAAGAATGCCATGCTTTTTGACTTCGTAGCCCATGATGGATGCGGTTTTTCCCTTCAGGTCGTCTTCTTCCAGGAGGATGGGTTCAATGCGTGAATCTGTCTGTAGAGTTAATTCCAAGAGGCGCATTTTTTTATCAAGGTAATTGCGGCCGCGGGGGAGCTTGCTTGCTACTACTGCAATATCAATATCACTATCTTTTTTGGCTTTGCCTTTTGCATAGGAACCAAAGAGCCAGATTTGTATGAAGGCAAAGCGATTCTTTTTTAGTACTTCTGCAAATTCACTGATGATTTTCTTTATTTGTTTTTTCGACATAATTTTTTATATAAAGAAATAATTGGTTCGTAATATTCATCTGTGGTGCTTTTAGTGGACATTTTATGAAATTCAAGTTTTTCATCCGGATATCTAGCTTCCATATTGAAATTCGAGGCTTTCACGAGCAGTTTCCATTCATCGTCTTTTAGATCCAGTTTGGCCATTTCAGCCAAGCGTCGGAGATTATGGATTTTTGGCGGTACCTCTTTCGTAGCAATTACTACATGAGCTTTGAGTGCCATTTCGAGCACCATGTGTCCGAAAAAGAGGCAATCCGCATATCGTTTGGAGGTGTAAAGCCCCTGCATGGTTTTGAACTTTTCAGCTGCATTGCTCAGCCAATAGTCTATCTGTGCCTCTATTTTATCTTTTGGTAGCATATTTATATTTTAACACGTTCTCATAAATTTACTAAAAAATTGTTAAAAATGTTCTAAAAAAGACCCATAATCAGATACTAGAAAAATGGGCAGTATTTTGTGTAACGTTTGCGGCTAAGCGCTCACCACTGGCAAATATGAGTGAAACGATGACTTTAAGGAAGAAGTTGAGCCGCTTAGCCGCTGTTAGCCGATGTACATTTTTTCCTTTGGTCCGCATTTAGTGGACCGCTTTTTTAATGTCCTAAGAATTTGATTTTTCCGTTTTGGCGAGGGGCAGAGGGGTCGGAGGTGAATGACAAGAGCTAAAACACTTTGTAACATCAACAATATTTTCTATATTCAGGAAAATTACTCTTTATATGTTCAAGAATCCATTGTGTTTCTGTATGCCTTTTGCTGC
>JAFGNE010000045.1 GCA_016927155.1 Candidatus Peregrinibacteria bacterium | reverse complement strand
CGGCGGCCGGTTCCTGTTCATTGTTTATGAAATCATTACCCGCCGGCGTGCCAACGCCAAGTGGGAAAGCATCATCCACACGGCGGGGTTTGCCCTGTTGATGGTCCTTATTTTTGTGATCACGTGGCACGATATTCTGAACCTATTGAAATAATCCTTGTCAACGCGAAACGTTTTGCAAAAGGTACAATGATTATTTAGAATGAGGTTCCCCAAAACCAAAATAAAATGATGGCCGGTGTTTTTTAAGTTTCCCCGCTATGAACCTGAAGGACTTTTGGATCACCATCGTAAGCGAGCTCGCCACCACCCTAGGCCGCTCCGAGATCATCACCTGGTTTAAGAATACCGCCGTACTTTCTCTGGAAAATGGTTTTTTGACCGTTGGCCTGCCCCTTCCTTTTTTTGTCAACTGGCATTCCCAGCATTTCGCCCACATTACCCTGGAAGCGGCAAAAAAGATCGACCCTTCCATCAAATCGGTCGTTTACCAGGTCGATCTTACCCTTGGCGATAACGACCCCCGCGTTATCGATATCCTTAAGCATTTCCCCGAAAAACCTTCTTCGCGCAAACTTCCCAAGAAAAATGAAATCAAGTACGAAAACGGCGTCGTTTCCAAGATTCTGAACCCCAAATACACGCTGGAAAATTTTGTCACTTCCCCCGAAAACCGGTTAGCCCATGCGGCGTGCCAGAACGTAGCCAAATATCCGGGCCAAAATTACAATCCGCTTTTTATCTATGGCGGCGTCGGGCTTGGTAAAACCCATTTATTGCAGGGCACCGGCAATGAGATGCTGAAGAATGACCCGACGCGGGTTATCGTTTACACCACTACCGAAAATTTCACCAATGAGGTGGTCGACTCTATCCAGAACAAGAACATGGAGCGTTTCCGCAACAAATACCGCCGGGTGGATGCGCTGATCATCGATGATATCCAGTTTATCGCCAATAAGGACAGGACCCAGGAGGAATTTTTCCATACTTTCAATTCGCTCTATGAATCCGGCAAGCAGATCATCATCAGTTCCGACAGGCCGCCCCACGAACTCACCCTTTTGAATGAACGCCTTGTATCCCGTTTTGAGTCCGGCATGATCGTGGATGTGAAAATGCCTGATTACGAAACCCGCCTGGCTATTTTGCAGAGCAAATGCCAGGAAGCGCAGGTGATCATCAGCCGTGAGGTTTTGGAATTCATCGCTTTCAATATTGTAACAAGCGTCAGGGTGCTTGAAGGCGTGCTCAAGCAGGCCATTGGCCAGTATGAGCTTGCGCATACGTCGCCCACCGTGAAAGCCGTTGCGGAAATGATCCGGCAGACCCAAAAAGAAGTGAAGATGATCGGTTTTATCGAAAACGACCCTATTCCCAGGAGCGCCGTAACCATTGAAATGCTTATCGATTCCGTTTCCCAGTATTTTACCGTGTCCCGCAGTGAAGTGATCGGCGAGTCGCGCGCGCGTGAGTGCATGGTCCCCCGGCAGGTCATCATGTACCTGGCTAAAACGAAGCTCAGGATGTCGCTTGCCAAAATCGGCCGGACTTTAGGGGACCGCAACCACACCACCGTGATGCATGCCGTTGAAAAAATGAACGAACAGCTGAAAAACGACCGCCAGCTTTTGCGGGACATCAATGCGATCGCCAAAGAAGTCGGGATCCATTAGCGGGTGAAAGCTTCAATGAAGGATCCGCAAAAATGATTCAGTTCCTGGCGAATAGCCCACACGTCGCGCTCCGAAATTTCTTCTTCCACCCAGTTGTCGTGCAGGATCTGGGAGGATTTGTTGTAGGTCTGGGCCACGTCATTCGGTGTTTTTTCAATATGGGCCGAAAGCGTCATTTCCGTGTCGCAGCGGTGGCAGTTCACGTCGAAGAAGCACTCATCCCCGGAAATGTCCGTGATTTTGATGTCATGCGGCAAAATTTTCGCGTGGCATTTGGGGCAGTTCAGCGATTGCGAGATTTGTGTGATGATATCGTGGATTTCATGGTGGTTTAAGTGCTCCATTTTGTTTTGGTGTTTTTTTAAATCTTTTTATTATAGCAAAAAACACCCCGAAAATCAATGGAGCAACCCTTGCGCGCCATCTGGGTTATGTTCTTTTAACGCTTCACGCGTATCATGCCACAGGGAATGATTTTCACCCCTTTCTTTTCAATCTGATCAAGGAAGAGGTTCATGCCCAGCGAATCGCTGGCAATATGACCCGCCACGATCACATTGATATGGAATTTTTCCGCTTCCTCACGGTGTTTTTCGCTCAAATGCATGCCGATAGCCGTCCCCACGCCCGCATGGGAAAGTTTTTCGTAGATTTTTTCGCTGCCGCTGGTGCCGCCGGTAATGAGAATCGGTGCCACATTGCCCGCCCGCGCGTTCTTATCGCCCGAAGCCACAATAGGCGGATTACCCTGCTTACAGCTGATTTTGTATTCCGGGATTTTGACGAGAGTTTCAATCACATCGCCTACCGTGCGGTATTTTTTCCCATCGCAGACATTTTTTTTCAAAAACCGGTAAGCGAGGTTGTCAGCGATCGTGTGTGTGTTGGCATAATTGAGGCCCAGCAGTTTAGCCGTATCGATTTCCCTCAGGAAATTGATGGGGTGCACCGCGCGGGCGATTTCATCAATCCGCGGGTTCATCAATTTTTCCGCCACATTGATAGGAACACCGTATTCGGCGAAGATGTCGTTTTGAATGTCCATCACTTCACCTAAATTCAGGAGGGCGCGCCCTTTGGGATGGTGGCCCAGCACCAGGTCTATTTTTCTGCCGTTTTTATTGAGCTCATGAGCCAGCAGGAGTTCGGTGCTGTCCATGTCAATTCCCGTGAACACGGTTTTGATTTCTTCTTTGTCGCTGTTTTTGTGGTGGATGCGCGAGTCATCGTAAGGGTTTTTCAGGCGTTCCATATCGAAAAATACCTTTTCTTTGGTGTCGAGTTTTTCATAATTCGCCTTACGGCGTTTTAAAAGTTCCGCGATTTCTTTCTTTCCGCGAGGGTCGGCGGCGATGGCCATTTCAATCCCCAGCTCGAGTATTTTGTTGAGCAGCATATTTTTATTGTTTATTTTTTAACATGTTAAAGATAGCGCAAGAGTAGGGGCGAGGGCAAGGAAAATTTACTGATATAAAGTGCCCTGGCAAAATGTCATGACCGGCCAGCCCTTTAATTCCATTCCATGGAACGGGGTATTTTTTCCTTTGGAAACGAAAGTCATGCGGTCCACGGTCTTTTTTTGTTCCATATCCACAATAACCAGATCGGCGTCCGCGCCCGCTTGCAGGCGCCCGGCATCAATTCCGGCGATTCCGGCGGGTGAAGAGGTCATCAGCCGGATGACCGTGAAAAGGTCGATCCCATTTTTCAGATGCAGTTCCGTGATCGCGGCGGGAAGCAGCGTTTCCAGGCCGGAAATGCCATAAGCTGATTTTTCCCAGTCATCCGTCTTGTCCTGCGCGCGGTGGGGGGCGTGGTCAGTCACGATCGCGTCTACCGTGCCATCGCGGACACCTTCAATCAAAGCGAGCCTGTCCGCTTCTTTGCGGAGCGGAGGATTCACTTTAGCCAAAGTGCCTGACCTTTCCGCCTCTTTTTCCGTAAACGTGAAATGATGGGGCGTGATGTCACAGGTGATCTTATCGCTTTCTTTTTTGGCTTGCCGGACGAGGCCGATGGATTCCCTTGTGCTCAAGTGGGTGAAATGGGCTTTGGCGCCTGTTTTTAAGGCTAATTTTATGCCGCGTTCCACCGCTTTCCATTCCCTTTCATTGGATCCTGTTTTTTCATTTTCCGCCTCGGGATGGGTTAACAAAAAAAGCCCTATTTCCGCCGCTTTTTGATAAGCGGATTCCAGGAGCTTTTCGTCATTCACGTCGTATCCGTCGTCCGTCACCATTTTTATACCCAGTTTTTCAGAAAAAGATTTAAAGTCGGTCAATTCTTTGCCGTCCAGCCCCCGGGTGATGCTTCCGGTGAGGTAAACCCGGACATGTGCTGTTTTTTCAGCCAATTTCATGTAGCGGGTGAGAATTTCAATGCTGTCGAGCGGCGGACGGGTGTTGGGCATGGCAAAAAGGCTCGTGACTCCGCCCTTCCGGGCCGCCCGTGTTCCGCTTTCAATAGTTTCTTTATCCGCCTCTTCCATATCGCGCAAATGAACGTGGAGGTCCACCAGGCCGGGAATGACAAGTTTTCCTGCGGCGTCAATCATGTTCACCCCTTCCGGATTGGCTATACGACCGGTTCCGGTAACGACGCCTTCGACGATCAGGATATCGCCCACCGCATCGCGATGCGTAACAGGATCAATGACACGGCCGTTTTTAATAAGGAATTTGTTCATAATTTAGGGAATCAGGATGAAAATAAAAATTAAGGACGAGGTTCCCCTTATTCCTTAACTTTATTCCCTATGTTTTTTAATATTGCCATCCTCATGCAGAGCCCGTTTTCCGCCTGTCTGAAGTACGCGGCCTGGGGCATGGCGTCCACTTCTGCCGTGATTTCATCCACGCGGGGCAGGGGATGCAGGACGCGCAGTGTTTTTTTGCCTTTTCTGACCCAGGCGGGCGTGAGCCTGTAAACGCCTTTGAGTTTTAAATATTCCTTTTGGCTTTTAAACCTTTCCCGCTGAATGCGGGTCATGTATAAAATATCCGTTTCGTTTATAGCCTTTTTGATGTCGGCGGTTTCAACAAAGGGAATTCCGGCTTTTTTTAAAAGGTCCAGATACATCCGCGGCAGCCTCAGTTCTTTCGGGCTTATCAGGAAAATTTTCCGGATTTTATAATGGACAAAAAGATAAAGGAGTGAATGGATTGTGCGGCCATGTTTCAGGTCGCCGACAAAGCTTAAAGTAAGCCCGTCGATCCGGCCCGTTTCGCGCTTGATGGTCAGCATGTCGAGAAGCGCCTGCGTGGGATGCTGGTTTGCCCCGTCCCCGGCGTTTACGAGGGGTTTTTTGGTGCATCGGGCTGCCCTCTCGGCCG
>JAFGNE010000044.1 GCA_016927155.1 Candidatus Peregrinibacteria bacterium | reverse complement strand
TGGGCGAAACACAGGAATCACGCCACAGCCGTGAAACGGTGATCGAAAAACTGGCCGCGCCGGAAAAACTCAGCGGCCCTGCGGAACAGAAAAACACAATGGCCGTGCGCCGTGAACTGGAAGACCGCGCGCTGCGCGGGGATACGGAAGCCATGGTTATTATGGGCGAAGTGCGTGAAAAAACGCAGGAAATAAGGGAATCGGAACGGACGGTTGAAAAAGAAACCGTCACCGGAAAAACCGCCATCCCCCAAGTGGGCGAAGGCCGGGCGGGCGTTACGGTAAACGTTGCCGCCGAACTCGCCCCGACGGAAGAAAAAGTGATCAAGACGGAGAAAAAAGCGGAAGGGGTAAAAACGGATGAAATCAAACCGGCGGACGAAAAACCAAAAGAAAAAGAGGAAGAAGAAGCGCAGGAAGAAGGAAAAGAACCGGATCCCGAAGATAAAGAAAATAAAATCCAACCTTAACCCTTTACTTTAATGCGCCCTTATAACATTCCGACACCAAAGGAACCTGAATCACAAAATATCATGGCGTGGTTAAGGACAAAAAAAACAAAATTAATGGCGATTTTAGGGCTGGGAACCGGAATCGGCATAATGTTTAACGCGGGGTTGGATCATGACGCCAAAGCGACAAAAATAAGTCCTCCTGACAAAAAACCGGACATTGTGCGCCACGTAACCGCGGAAGAGTTAAGGCGCGAAAAAATACTGGCGCAGGAAGCTGAAGTGGAAAAATTCAGGAAATGGATTGACCGGATTACGGCAGAACCCCCCAGCGAAGAAGACGGGGCGCAACCGCAGCCGACGGCGCCGGAAGAAAAAATTCAAGAAGGAGAGGCCGATGAGGATCAAAATGAAATCGCATATTGTGAAAAACAAAATGAAATCTGGAATTATTTCAATCCGGGCGGCATAGGATACAATGATTTTAAACTGATAGGAGGTAGAAAAATGGATAATCATTATTACGATGAAAAACAAAAAAAATGGGCACATACGGATGAATATAATTGGATGATAAGACTGGAATATAAGGGGAATAAAGACATTGAATTAAATTTGATTGTCGAAAGGGACGGCGGATACACGGTATCCATTCCGGGGACCGCGCACAGCATGAATTTTGATGATAAAAATAAAATCGTGGAAATGCTGGGGCAGCTCATAACCAATTACTATGCGGACAAAAACAAATAGCCTCTTCCTAAAATCGGGAATAATTTCAGCGGGACTTTTATTCCCCATGATTTCCTGCGCCCAATCCGATACGCCCTTAGGCCGTGTTTCCACCTTCGGCGAACTCATCTCGCTCGTATGGGCCTACGGTTCGCAGGTGCTTATCGCGCTCGCGGTTTTCTTTGTGGTTTTGGGCGCCCTTTTTTATGTGGCCTCCGCCGGCAACCAGGAGCGCGTTGACCAGGGAAAACAGATGATATTCGGCTCGCTTATCGCCATCGTCATCGTGATGCTTTCCGGCGTGCTCATCCGCCTTCTCCACAAACCGGCGGCCGGCAGCACGGGCGCGCTCGCGGACGTTCCGAACGTGATCAGCAACGCGACAAACATCCTGATCGGCATCATCGGCTCGTTCACCATCCTGATGCTCGCGTACGCCTCATTCCTGTATTTAACCGGCCGCGGCGAACCGGATAAAATAGAAAAAGCCCATAACGCTTTCCGTTACGCCGTTTACGGCCTTGTAGTCGGCGTGCTTGCTTACGCTATCGCGAACACTGTTATCACATTTCTTATTTAACATGCAAAACGTTTACGCCCAAAACCTGATCCCCTGCCCTGACGGCACTTTGGCCGACCCCTCCATCGGCTGCGTGGCAACACCGGCCAACGTAGCCGACCCGTCTTCCGGCCTGCTGGATATCACTCTTCATTTCGCGGCAACGCTCACCACATTTGCGGCGGCGGCGGCAACACTTGTTCTTATTTACGGCGCCGTGCGTTACGCCTTGGCGGCAGGCAACAAAAACCAGATTGATTCCGCAAAACGCGTGATGTTTTGGGCGGTGTTCGGGCTGGCAGTGGCCTTGTTGGCGCGGTTTGTGGTTCAATTCGTATTAAATGTAATAGCATAATAATCATTAATCTTGTCCATTCTTTTTTCCACTGTACCTATTGCGTGACCGCCGAGAACTTGTATACTTTTTTTGAACAATAAAAACAACGCCATGCAACGAATCACCAAGAAAATCGTTACCCTCTCCATCCTATTTTTATTCGCGGGAGTGATGCTGGCGCCGGCTGTTTTCGCGCAGGAAGTTGTTTTGGACTGCGACAAGGATTTGGACGGCTACCTTGCCGTTCCTGCAGCGGCCATGGCGGAAGTTGACGCAACATATAACGAAAACGGCACTTACAACCTGCTCCAGTGGCAGAATTATTTTTCCCAGTATAAAAATGCCGTTGCGGCGGGCCAGTTGCTCCCTGAAGAAACCTGCGGTAACCTCAATTTCGCCAAAGGCCTGGAACCCACGCGCTGTGACGCGCCTATCGTCTCTCCGGCCAGCGGCGTTTACGACACCGGCAAAGTTTCCAGTCTCGCCGGCAATACGGTAAACCCCGAAGCGTTCGATATCGCCGGCAACGGCATCGATGAAAACTGTGACGGTACAGACGGCAAGCTGGTCCCCGCTGTACCAGGCGGTGAAAAAGATTTGGGCGGCCTCACCGAAAAAATCATCATGTACGCAAGCCGCGCGGTCATCGCCGTTTCCGTGCTCATCATGATCTGGGGCGGCTTCCTTTACGCCACCGCCGCGGGCGACGAGATGAAAACGGGCAAGGCGCGGAAAGCGATTATCGGGGCAATCATCGGCTTGGTTGTCGGCCTGCTGGCGCCGACCATCGTGAACTATATTGTAGCCAGCTTAGCGTAGCCAAACAAAAACCAAAATAAACGAAAAGCCTGCCGAAATATTTTAGAAGAATTGGCGGGCTTTTCTTTATGCCGGATTTCTACCATCAAAAAACTAAGTAACTGGATATCCCTATTCTTTCCCCGCTTCGCGGATCTGACTTCCTGCTATGCTTTTTGCTATGCCACCCCTTTTTACGAAAAAAGGTGTGGCACCCCAAAATCGCCGGGGCAGGAACCGTGATAACAGGACTGGCCCCAATGCCAATGGTTGGATAGAGGAAACCCGGGGGTACCAGGGGGTTCGCGCAGGCAAACGCCGAATAAGGGCGAGATGCTGCGATGCGTAGCGAACCCCATGGTGGTTTTACGCCGCTTTTGGCAGCAAAAGCGGCAAACATAACAGTAGAAATAAAAAGTCATTCCGCGACAGCGGGGAAGGAATAGCTACCCTTTCTTCAGCTCCTCAATCTGGTCCCTAAGTTCGGCGGCCTTTTCGAATTCCAGGTTTTCGGAGGCCATTTCCATTTGCAAAACAAGCTCGTGGATAAGACGCTCGAGTTCCTCGGGCGGGACCTCGGATTTCCGGTACTTCTTTTTGGGCTTATGGGTGGTTTGGGCGATGTCGTGCACGGCTTTCACAATAGTTTGGGGAGTAATGCCGTGCTCTTTGTTGTAAGCGACCTGGATTTTACGGCGGCGGTCGGTTTCGCCGATGGCGGCTTTCATGGCGTCCGTCATTTTATCGCCATACATGACCACTCTGCCGTTCACGTTGCGGGCGGTGCGGCCGATGGTCTGGATAAGGGCGTCGCGGGAGCGCAGGAATCCCTGTTTATCCGCGTCCAGGATGGCCACAAGCGAAACTTCGGGCAGGTCCAACCCCTCACGCAGCAGGTTGATGCCCACGATGATATCGATATTCCCCAGCCGCAAATCGCGGATGATTTCAATGCGTTCCATAGTATCAATATCCGAATGCAGGTACTTGGCTTTCAAATCGGCTTCCAATAAAAATTCCGTCAGTTTTTCCGCCGACTTTTTCGTTAATGTGGTGATGAGCACCCGCTCTTTCCTTTCAATCGTCTGCCGGATCTCTTCCAGCAAATCGTCAATCTGGTGTTCGGTCGGCCGCACCATAATCGGCGGGTCCACAAGGCCGGTAGGCCGGATGATCTGCTCCACGATGTTCTTCGCGCCGCTATGCTCGTATTCATACCCGCCGGGCGTGGCGGAAATGTAAACGACTCGCCCCATGTAATCTTCCACCTCCCCGAATTGGAGGGGCCGGTTATCGTGAGAGCTCGGCAGGCGGAAACCGTGTTCCACAAGCGTGGTCTTCCGCTGGTAATTGCCATTGTACATGCCGTGGAGCTGGGGGATCGTCATGTGCGACTCGTCAATGAACATCAAAAAATCATCGGGGAAGTAATCCAGGAGTGTGGAAGGCTGCTCCCCCGCTTCCCTGTTATTAAGGTAACGGACATAATTCTCGATGCCGCTGCAATACCCCGTTTCCAGCATCATCTCGATGTCATATTCCGTGCGGGTCTTCAGGCGTTCCGCTTCCAGCGCTTTGCCTATTTTCAAAAGTTCCTTGTGGCGCGCGTCCAGATCTTTCCGTATCTGTTCCACCGCCTGCCGGATGGCCTCTTTAGTGGTCACATTATGCTTGGCCGGGAAAATTTTGACGTCGGTGAGTTCGCGGACGATCTCACCCGTAAAAGAATCCGCCTCGTGGATCGCGTCGATTTCATCGCCGAAAAACTCCAGGCGGATCATGTTATCGGAATCGGGCGGGATGATTTCAAGTGTGTCCCCCAGCACATGGAACATGCCCTGCTTGAATTCCATATGGGAACGTTTGTATTGAAGGTCGGTCAGTTTCCGAAGCAGCTTGTCGCGCTTCACGGATTCACCTTTCTTAAGCTCAACAGCAAGCTTTTCATACATCGAAACATCGCCCAAACCGTAAATGGCGGAAACGGAGGCCACAATAAGCACATCCTTACGCGTGAGCAGGTTGTGCGTGGCCATGTGCCTCAGTTTGTCGATCTCTTCGTTGATAGAGGCGTCCTTCTCTATATAAGTATCGGTATGCGGAATATACGCCTCGGGCTGGTAGTAATCGTAGTAGCTGACAAAGTAAGAGACCGAATTTTCCGGAAAAAATTCCTGGAACTCCGAACACAGCTGGGCGGCCAGGGTTTTATTGTGCGAAAGCACGAGCGTGGGCTTTTTGAGCTCATTAACCACGTTCGCGATGGTGAACGTTTTGCCGGAACCCGTTACTCCCAGTAACGTCTGGTGTTTTTCGCCTTTTTTGATCCCCTCTACCAGCTTTTCAATGGCGGCAGGCTGGTCGCCGGTGGGCCTGAAGGGGGAAACAAGTTTAAAATCCATGGGATAGGTATATCAGGTTTAGGTTACAGCAAGGGGCTTGGCGTTTCAACACTTCTTCAAATCTGATAACATTAAACACGATAACTTATTGAACATGTCCAAAAAACTCCTCTTCAGCCTGCTCTTATCGATCGTTTTCCTCCTGCCCGCCCACGCGGACGAAAATTTTTCCGCCATGAACCCCACCGTGAAGGTGACGGCATACAAAAAACTTTACACGGGCCGGATCCTTGGCATAGCCAGCGGTTCAGGCACAGTGATCACAGCCGATGGGCTTATTTTAACCAACCACCACGTCATTTTCGACGAAAACGAACAGAAGCCGCTCGATGCTTTCGCGGTCTGTGTCACGTTCGACGTGCAAAAAGAACCGGTATGCAAATACACCGCTTCCCTGGTGGCGAATGACAAGGACTTTGACCTGGCCATCCTGAAGCTGGACGCGAAAGATGTTTTCGGCAAAACCCTGCCCGCCCTCAAATACCTGGACTACCAAAATGGCGTGGCGCCGAAAGAACAGACACAAGTGCAGGTCGTGGGTTACCCGGGCAGCGGCGGGGAAACCATCACCATCACCAAGGGGCAGATCAGCGGTTTCGACCAATTCAACAGCCATACCTATTTCAAGACCGATACCGATTTTGACCATGGCTCTTCCGGCGGTACGGCGCTGGATATGGATGGCCATTATATAGGTATACCCACGTACATCCGCTCCTACGCGGAAAATGTAGGGTACTTCCTCGATTTGCGCGAAGCGCTTCCCTGGATCCGTGAACACCTCATGGCCCAGGCAAGTCCCGACGGAAAAACGGGGGGGCGCTTGCGGCATGAGCTGGCACGGCTGGAAACGGCCAATGAAAACCGCGCCCTCGCTTACAGCGAATATCCCGGTTTTTCCATCACGCTGCCCGAAGACTGGAAATTTTATGAAGTGGGTGATGAAGGTTTTTACGCTGAGCAGGAAAAACAGGCGGAATCAGTAGGGCTGAGCGTTTACTTCAATCCCTACCAGTTTGAAGTGGACAAAAGATACATGGACAAGCTGGATGAGGAACTGGCCAAACTTAAAAAGGAATATCCCGATTATAAAAAGGAAGAGGCGGTTTTTGCCGGCCAAAAAGCCTGGAAGCTTACCTACAGCGCTTACAACCAGCGCCAGTACGCGTATTACATCCCGTACGGCTATTGCCTGTTAAGCCTGCATTACGCCATCAGGCTGGATGAAGAGGAAAAACAGCTCAGGGTGATCCAGCCCGTGCTGGATTCCATTGAACTCACGCTGCCGCCCCAAACCGACCCGAAGCTAAGCCGCACCATCGCGTTCGACGACCCGCCGTTTGAGATAGCCGTGGAAGGCCGCTGGCGCGCGATGAAAAATCCCGGCAATCATCCTTTGGACCTTTTGGCCGAAGCGGTGCGGGAGGGGAATTTTGACGGCTTCATGCGCTGGAATTACAGGCAAACGCCGAAAGATGAACGGAAACTGTCACCGAAAGACAGGATGGACGAAGCGACCAAAGGGCTGGAATACAGCGATTCAAAACTCATTTATAAAAAAGAGGACGTTGTCGCCGACGGGCTGACGGGCTTCCTGTACACCTATGAATACGAAGGGGAAAAATACCAGGAAATGCACAAGCGTCTGACGCTCACCCTGCAAAACGGCGATTACGAATTCAAAATCATTTATGACGACCTTTCCGCGAATTTCGACAAAAACCTGGATGAAGTGAAAGCGATATTGGAATCTTTCAGGTTCCGGGGCGGCGATGAGACGCGGAAAGGGACGTATGACTTCGGCCCCCTGGATTATTCTTTCAGCGACGTGCAGTACCACCGTTTTGCCGGCGCCATTGGCGAACTGGCGGACAAAGGCATCGTGCAGGGTTACCCGGACGGCACCTTCCGGCCGGAAAAACCCATAACGCGCGCCGAAGCCCTGAAAATAATACTGATAAGCAAAAACCATATGGAAAAGGAACGGGGGCTCGGCAAAGAGGTGAACTTCACCAGATACGCCGCGAAAGACGCGTTCAAATTCCGCGATGTGGCCAAACGCGACTGGTCCAACAAATTCGTCCAGTACGCCGCGGAAAAGGAAATCCTGAGCGGTTACGCGGACAAAACCTTCCGGCCCGATAATCCCGTAACCACCGTGGAGGCCCTGAAAATGATGATGGGGGTTTACGAGATTCCCCTGTGGCAAGGCGAAACAAACCCCTGGTACAAAAAATACATGGAAAAAGGCTACGAGCTTTACCTCATTCCCCGCGGGCTTGAGGACCCCAATCACAAATTGACGCGGGGGGAACTCGCCTATATCGTAAATAGCGTGTACAGCCAAGCAAAATAACCTGCTTATGGACAAAAAACTCATCCTTTTAAAAAGCATCCAGATCGCCGTGGACGCCCTGCTGGTCATGGCGGCGTTCGTGCTGGCGTACTTTTTGCGCATCGGCTTCATCTTTTCCACCGATTTCCCCTTCGGCAAATACATGATAGTCGCGGCCATCACCCTGCCGTTCACGCTCATGTTCATGTTCTTCATACGCGCGTACAAATTAAACCAGCAGATTGCAAGCGCGCGCCACGCGCAGCGGCTCACTTTTGTGGCGCTGGAAAACGTCTTCCTGTTCATGATCCTTTATTATTTCACTTACC
>JAFGNE010000043.1 GCA_016927155.1 Candidatus Peregrinibacteria bacterium | reverse complement strand
AAGGAAAAAGGCAAAATGCGGATGGAGGGGAAGGAATATGTGGTACGGGATGGCGATGTGATGCATTTTAAATTCAACGTGTGAAAAAGATCGCCTATTTCTCCATGGAGTTTGCTTTGCATCCCGATATTCCGAATTTCGCCGGCGGGCTTGGGGTGCTGGCAACCGATATCATGAGCTCGTGCGCGGATAGGGGTGTGCCGGCTGTTGGTGTTTCACTTATTTATCATTTGAGTGAAGACCCGAAAGAGGCCTTTGATCCTTCCCGGTTTTTCACGCCGCTTTTTAAAACGGTTACGGTGAAAATCGAAGACCGTGAGGTCGTCGTCACCGCCTGGAAATACGAAGTGAAGGGGCGGGGCGGGGGAGTTATACCCGTCATCTTCCTTTCCACCAACCTGCCGGAAAACAAGCGGTGGGACAGGGACATCACGAAAAATTTGTATCCGTTCGACCCGTACACGCGGCTTTGCCAGGAGGCCATCCTCGGCATCGGCGGGGTGCGCATGTTGCGCGCGCTTGGCTATGACGATACCGGCATTTTCCACATGAACGAAGGGCACGCGGCTTTCCTCACGCTCGAGCTCCTGAAAAAAGAAGGGTTTGACGACGAAAAAGTCCGTTCCGTGTGCCGCTTCACCACCCATACCCCCATTGCCGCGGGGCACGACCGCTTTGACTACAAGCTGGCCAAACAGGTCCTGGGAGACATGCTGCCGTGGCACATCAAAAAACTGGCAACGGAGGAACAGCTGCACATGACGCGCCTCGCGCTTTCCTTAAGCGGCCGCTCAAACGCCGTCAGCCAAAAGCATAAGGAAGTGTGCGGACGGATGTTCCCGGATCACGAATTTCTCGGCATCACAAACGGTGTGCGCCACCTTACCTGGGTAGGTGAGGATATGGCGAAACTTTATGACAAATTCCTTCCCGGCTGGCGCGAAAACCCCTACCTCCTTGCCAAAGCCCCGTCCGTCCCGTCCGCGGATTTGTTAAAGGCGCGCAAAGCCGCCAAAAAAAAGCTCGCGGATTTTATCAATTCCGCTCCGGAATGTTTTCCTTACAGGAAAGAAACAATTACCGAAGCCGACCATTTTGACGACAAGGCCCTCACCCTTACTTTTTCGCGCCGGTTTGTGCCTTATAAAAGGCCGCTTCTTTTATTCCGTGATTTGGACCGGCTGCGCGAAGTCGGTTTCCGCCGCCTCCAGATCATTTATGCCGGCCACTGCAACCCCGATGACGGCTTTTGCAATACCGTGATGGGCGAGCTTACCCATTTTGAAAAAGAGCTTCGTGGCCAGGTGAAAGTGGCCGTGCTCCCGCACCGCGATACGGAAATCACCAAAATCCTGGCCGCGGGCAGCGACGTGTGGCTGAACAATCCCGAGCCTCCGCTGGAGGCCAGTGGCACCAGTGGCATGAAGGCGGCCCTGAACGGCGGCCTCAACTTGTCGGTTTTGGACGGCTGGTGGGCGGAAGCGTACCAGATGGACCCCAAATCCGGTTTCGCCTTCGGCGCCGATGTGGGCGGCCACGATGAGATAGACGCGGAGGAGCTTTACCGCGCGATTGAAGAAATCATCGGTTTGTACGGAAAAGACGAATGGGCGGAGCGCGTGAAGGAATCCATCGTCCTCGCCGCCTACTTCAGCACGGAGCGCTGCGTTACGGAATACCTTGAAAAAATGTGGGATTAAGATTTAAATCAAACCATGCACATCCGCAAGAACATGATCGAAAGCAACGAGGGCTTCACCTGCAAAAACAAAAAGTGCAGGAAAAAAGTGTTGCCCCACACGGGCGGAAGCTGCCGCAACCATTGCCCCTATTGCCTGTATTCCATGCATGTGGATTTGGATGTTCCGGGCGACAGGTTAAGCGAATGCAAGGGTATGATGGTTCCCGTGACTGTGGAAATGAACAAGAAAAAAGGCGCTCGCATTTTGCATGTTTGCGAAAAATGCGGGTTTAAAACGTACAACCGCGTGGCGCCCGATGACAACTGGGAAAAAATTTGCGAGCTTTCGCGCGTGCCTTTGGAAATAGAACCGGCAAAACCCCTGCCCACGTGGCTGAAGCGCCAGCGGCGCGTTAAAGAAAGGTATTTGGCCAAAAAAACAGGGCAGGCTCCGCGCCGGAAAGGAAAGAAACGATGATGTGGAGCGGGTAAAGGGATTCGAACCCTCGACCTTCTCCATGGCAAGGAGACGCTCTAGCCAACTGAGCTATACCCGCAATAAATGCGGAAAAATATTAAACAAATGCCGCGCAAATTGCAACCTTTTTTAAAACCATGCGGGTTGTTTGGCAAAATGCCTTTGTTAAAAAATAGGGATTCGTTAAAATAAGGTCACTCCGCGGGTATAGTATATCGGCTATTATGCGGCCTTCCCAAGGCTGAGAGACGGGTTCGACTCCCGTTACCCGCTCCACCATCTCCGAAAACCGTTGCCGTTCGATAATCAGCCCGCTTTTCCTTCTCTTGAAATCCTCATCGCTTAAAAGCGAGCCGTCCCTGTTTTCGGGCGAAATGCGGAGGTCTAAGAGGTTATCGAGCTTCTTTTGGCAGTCGTCATAAGCCTTGCGCACCGCTTCTAATTCGGAATATCTGCTTTTTTGCTCTCGCCCTTTGGCATATTTCAAGTTCCTTATAGCCCGGCTATGGAACGCATCGGAAATCCTGCTTGGCAGGTACCTGCCAAATTTAATTTTGACAAATACCCTAGGGGGGTATAATTTTGATATGCAGAATCAATATTATTAACCGATATAATTATGCCAGCATTTGATGGAACAGGCCCAATGGGCCAAGGAGCAATGACAGGTAGAGGAATGGGATCATGCAGTGGAGGCCGATCTTGGGGGTATGGGGGGGGTGGAGGATATGGATATGGTAGAAGAGGAATGGGACGCCGAGGGTTTTGGGGCGCTGTACGTAACTGGATGCCCTTTTCACCACCGTCAACAAGCGATGAAAAAGATTACCTAAAAGGGGAAGTCAAATACCTGAAGGAAGATTTAAAAGCAGCTCAAGAACGATTAAAAAATTTGGAAGAAGGGAATAAATAATTTTTTGAATTTATTTTATGAAAAAAATATATGGCCCAGTTCCGTCTTGGCGGTTGGGACGATCATTAGGTATAGATCCTTTATCTACAACTGAAAAAATTTGTTCTTTTGATTGTATTTATTGCCAACTGGGTAAAACAAAACAAAAAAGAATTAAGAGAAAGTTTTGTGTTGACGAAAAACAGATTGGAAAAGAACTCATTGCTGTTTTAAACAAAAAAGTATCAATTGATATTATAACCTTCTCCGGTACGGGCGAACCGACTTTGGCTTCAAATTTGGATAGAATTATAAAAACCATAAAAAATATTACTGATTTACCTATTGCTATTTTGACTAATTCAACACTTCTTAATAACCAAGGAGTTAAGTCGGCTTTAATGAAAGTTGATAAAGTTGTAGCAAAATTGGATGCTTGGGATGATAAATCTTTAAAAAAAATAAACAATCCTTACAATACATTGAAATTTGCCGATCTTTATAAGGGGATAATGAATTTCCGTAAAGATTATCCAGGCAGTTTTTGTCTTCAGATGATGTTTATGAAAGAGATTGAAAGTGATTGTGATAAATTAGCGAAATTGGCGTATAAGCTTTCACCCGATGAAGTTCAAATTAATACGCCTTTGAGGCCATGTACTGTTTCTCCGTTGAGCAAAAAAGAATTGGATAAGATAAAAGGCCATTTTAAGGGAATGAATGTCTATACGGTTTATGAAAAAGACAAACCTCAGGTGAAGATTTTTGATTTATCAACAACTTTGATAAGAAGGCCTCAAATTTAGAAACTATGGATAAAAAAAGAGTAGTATTGTTATTTTT
>JAFGNE010000042.1 GCA_016927155.1 Candidatus Peregrinibacteria bacterium | reverse complement strand
TAAACCGACGAATCCCCATATAACTTATCCCGCCAAAAACAGACGCACCCAGCAACACAAAAAGGCCCGGCCCTGAAGAAGGAAGCGATGATGTTTTTATGGGATTGGGGGGAAGGTCTGCTTTCAGCTCCAGGGGTTTTTTGGAAGCCGGTTCATCAGCCGGAACAACTACTGTGGCCGTCTCTTCGGTAACGCCTTCAATTTTGGGATTAAATTTGATGGTCTCTCCGCCATTCCGGCGCGCGTTGCAACCCGCCACAATAACAAGCGCCACCAGGACGGCAAAAACAAAAATAAGCTTTTTCATGGGGGTAAAGATTAGGGATAGCCTGTTTTATTTTTGTTTCTCGGCCGTTTCCTTTTTTGCCGAATGGAGACGGTAGTAATTGGCGATGGATTTCTCGGTGCCGAAGGTGACATTTTCACCATTACACACCGTGCAGCCGAAGCGGAATTTGTTGCCGATGCGTTTGGGAGGGACTATCTTCTGGCAATCCAGGCAATAATAGACGATTTTGGCGGGAACGCCGGTATCTTTTATGTACTGCGGATCCGGCACGATATCGGATTTAACGATTTCGACGTAATCCCTGTCGGCAGGTTTCGGTTCGCCGGATTGTTGGTCGCTGGATGCCATAGGAAAGCGATTGTATTACTCGTCCTGATAAAAATCAAGCTTTAGGGCGCTGTCTTTCTTTTTGTCTTCCCTTTCCTCTTCCTCATTTTTTTCCTTTTGGTCTTCCTCTTCAGGCGGCTCTTTTTCGGCCGGAAGCTCTTCTTCGGCCTGTTCCGTTTCTATCTCAACGATTTCCTCTTCCAGG
Organism: Candidatus Peregrinibacteria bacterium; assembly: GCA_016927155.1. GTDB lineage: Bacteria > Patescibacteriota > Gracilibacteria > UM-FILTER-43-11 > UM-FILTER-43-11 > JAFGNE01. The sequence continues at coordinate 6,140 of JAFGNE010000042.1, read as the reverse complement.
ATTTCTTCTTCGGCCACGGGTTCTTCTTCAGCCGCTTCTACGGCAGGTTCTTCCTCGGCAATTTCCTGATCTTCCGGTTCCGGTTCAGGTTCAAATTCATCAACCGTTTCGGTTTTTTCGGGCAACGCCTCCTCTTCCACCCCCCGGTCCACCAAAAAATCAGATTCTTCGGAAAGCGGCATTTCCTTTTCCGGCTCAAAAAGCCCCTTTTCCGCTTCTTCACCCGCCTCTTCGATGGCTTCTTCCTTTATGGCGCGGGATTTTTTCGGTTTCGGTTCCGGATGTTCAAAAAACGACTCGACGTCTTTTTTCCTGAACTTCTGCATCTGGGCGTAAACGGCGAAAGTGGAAAGCAGCGCGCCGACAAGCGCCAGATAAATGCCGAAACGCAATTCCGCGCTGGTGAATTCCAGCGACCTTTTGGTGTAAACCGCGATGGCGATGAGCGTGAGGAACGCGCTTTCCCCCATCAGGAAAAGCAAAATCTGCTCCTTGCCGTAACCCAGCCGGGGCAGGCGGAAATGGAGGTATTCGCCCGTCAGGGTAAGCGCGGCCAGGATGACCATGATGAAAATGATGAAACCAAGGACCCCCAAATCACCGGCAAACCCCGACTGGGAGACGCTTTTTTTGTCGAACGTGAAGACCACCGAATACCACGGCATGAATAGCGCGACGAGCGCGACGAGCATGCCGAGGCCCGCCACTTTTTCTTCCGGGCTAAGGCGGAAAAACATATGTTTTATTCTATTTAATATCATGATTTTTGGTATCAAGTTATCGGAAGACAATTTAGCATAAAATTGGTATATTAGGAACATGAAAATCGCTTTTGACATACGCGGAATAGACGGCGAACGCGGCGGCAAGGGTATCTGGACGGCCAATGTTCTGAAAAGTATTTTGAACAACGACCGCGAAAACGATTATTACCTGTATACCAATAAAGATTGGAACAATATTTACAGGCACCTGCCCAACGTGCATGTGATGCAGGTGAACGGACGCGGCATTTTCTGGCACTGGCGGTTTTATAAATCCATGCTGGCCAACAAGGTGGACGTGTGCATCGCCACGGAAAGCTACATTGTGCCCTTCTTCCACGACCCGGCCAAACTGAAAGTGGCGCTGGTGGTCCACGACCTGGTGGCCTTCAAGTCGCCGGCCAAACACCAAAAAAAGGCCACATTCATTGAGCACATCACCTTAAAAACCGCCGCCCGGAAAGCGCGGTGGATTTTTACGGTTTCCGAGTACACGAAAAAAGACTTGGTCGGGCAATATCCCGAACTTCAGCTTTCCTCCAAAATCACGGTGGTGTACGCCGGCATACGCGACGCCTTCATGAGGCATTTTGATTCCAATAAGATCATCGAGGTGCGCCGCCGGTACAACCTCGATCCGGATTACATCATGATGGCCGGCACTCTGGAGCCGCGCAAGAACATTATGGGCGCCCTGGAGGCGTTCGCCCTCATCAGCCCCAACAACCAGCAGCGTTACCGCTTTGTGGTGGCCGGCAAAAAAGGCTGGTATTACAAAAAAATCTTCAAAAAAGTGAGGCAGATGAACCTGATGCAGCGCGTGAAATTCCTGGAATACATCCCGGACGAAGACCTGGCCGCCCTGATGGCCGGCGCGCGGATTTTTTTATTCCCTTCCTTTTATGAAGGTTTCGGTTTGCCGGTTTTAGAGGCGATGCAATGCGGCGTTCCGGTACTGGCTTCCCGTGTCTCTTCCATCCCTGAACTCGGGATGGACGCGGTGCATTACGCCGACCCGTATGACTTTGTGGACATTGCCGACGGCATGACGACCCTTCTGGACAATCCCGACTACTGCCAGGAACTGCGGGCCAAGGGCTTTGAGCAGGTGAAAAATTTCAGCTGGGGCAAAACCGCGCAACTCATCATTGAAGCCATTAAAAACCGCTAACCGTTAATGTTATGAAAACCGTAGGCATCGCGGCCCGGCATGAAACGCGCCGCCATGAAAAATATTTCAAGGCGCTGTACCGTTTCCTCCTCAAGCACAAAAAGGAGGTTTCCATGGAGGCCGAAGTGGCCAAGATACTGGGTATCAAAAAATTCAAGCCGTTCATCCCGGGACGCACGGCAGTGGATTTGGTGGTGGTGATGGGCGGGGACGGCACCATCCTGCGCGTGCTGCGCAAGATGAAACAATTCAACACCATGGTTTTCGGCATTAACCTGGGCCATTTGGGCTTCCTTTCCGAAATCCCGCCGGCGCATATTGAAAAAACGCTGAAAAAGATTTTTGCCGGCAATTACACGCTGGACAGGCGCCCCATGCTTGATGTGGAATTGGCGCGGAAGGGCAAAATCATCCATAAGACGCATGCTATGAACGACGCGGTCATCTCGCAGGGGACGTTAGCCCGCCTGATCGACTTAAGGACAAGGGTGAACGGCCGGAAGCTGGCCACTTACCGCGCGGACGGCCTCATCATTGCCACGCCCACGGGCTCGACCGCGTACAGCCTGGCGGCCGGCGGCCCCATTGTTTACCCCACCCTCCCCGCCTTCATCATCACGCCCATCTGCCCGCACAGCTTCACCCAAAAGCCCATCGTCATCCCGGACTGGAAAAAAGTGGAAGTGACGGTGGAAAGCGATTACAACAAAATGACCCTGACCATAGACGGCCAGGAGAGCGTGGATTTAAAATATAAAGACGAAGTGCGCTTCAAAAAGAACGGCGTGATGAACTTCGTCCGCCTGCCTTCCGAAAGCTACTTTAATACCCTGCGCGAAAAACTGCACTGGGGGGAGAAGGCGGAATGATTATCTTTTGAAATCCGCTTCCTTTAGCCCGCATTGCCGGAGGATGGAATGGAATGTTCCGCAGGGAATCTCTCTTCTGTTCATCGGCACGATAACATTCCGTTCACGTTTTCCCGCCTGGCGGAATTTGGCATGACTACCCTTTTGCCCCACAAGCGAAAAACCATGCCTCCGGAGAACGCGGGTGATGCGGCTCGAAGAATACAATTTAGGCATAACGGAAGTTGAGTGGAACAATGCGGGGCTCCTTCACTTCGGGTATTTTGGCCGCTTTTTTATCTTCAAGATAAAGTTCAAGAGCTTCATCAAGATTGGCAAGCGCCTCTTCCCGCGTTTCGCCGAAACTCGAAACATCCACGTTCAGGCATTGGGAAACATAATATTTGCCTTCTTTCCAGACAACATTTTTGAAAACCATAATACTAATGTTAGACAATATATATTATATATCAGATAATCCGTGATGTAAAGTCAATAAAATTCGTAGATAACATGGGATACGTTAAAAAATAAGACCATCCCATATTTAGATTTAGATCCCCTATCGCGGATTACATGAAAAACCGGAAAAGGCGGAGGAAGCCCTAAATCTCCCCCATCGCCTTCTCTTCCTCGGCGCGGGTGTATTCCTCGGCGGCAGCAAAAACGGAACGGCTTAACTTTTAGCCTGCCGCTGCTTTAGGTTGGGCTGGAGGGGGGGGTAACCATGGCTAAAACTGTTTTGTCGTCGGCGTTTTCGGTTGCGAGGACGATTTTGTCGCCAGAATCAACAAGAACACGTTTGCCTGCGTCTATTTTCGTCTTTTTTGTGCCATATTCATAGCTTTGTCCGCTGGCAAGCACCCAGGTGTCAACATTGGTGGTTTTCGCGACAGTCGCTTTGCCTTTTTCGATTTTGATCGCTTCGCCGCCTTTAACTACAAATACCGCCTGGCCTTTTGGTATGTCCGCGTCGGGTTTTAGGACATTGTGAATGTAATCTTTAGCGCCAATATCAGAAAGGGTGAGCACGCCATTTGTTACAGTTCCTTTGCTATGGTTAGCGACCAAAAAGTCCGTGATGGTTTTTGGTTGTTCTTTTTTGATTTCCAATAAGCTGGCAAGCGAGGTGGCGAATTGGTCTTGAGCCAATTTAACTTTTGGCTTTGGTTCAGCCTTATCCGCTCCATCTAATTTCGCCACAGTGCCATCGGAAGCAATTTGGATTTTGCGCTCTTTTGTATCACCTGCTGTGGCTTTAACGGTTAATTCAAAATTATTCCCTTCTTTCTTCACATCCACAAAAGCCAGTTTTTTGGCGTTAAGTTTATCATTCAATGCCGCTTTTACAGCGTCTTTGGCGACGCTGGAGAAATAAGGCGCATTTTTATGATCTTTCAGTAACCCACTTGCATCTTCAGGCGTGATATAGGCGTTAAGCAATTGATCGAGTGGCTTATCGGCACAGGCTGTTTTGCATTTTTCCATTATTTCTTTCTGTGCCACCGTGGGATTTTTTCCCTCTTCCAAATCCTTGTTGGCCTGAGCGAGGCCTTTGCTGTCTTTGCCGTTGATCAGCTCATTGATCATTCTGATAATCGCGGCCACCGCTTCGGCAAAACCCTGGCCGGATTCGCGCGGGATGCTTGCGACTTTTTCCGGCGTCAGGTTTCGGCGGACGCTTTCGTAAGCGGGCTGCATAGCGGCGTCAACCGATGCCACAAGCTGATCCGCGCCCGCGGTGTCCATCATCCTGTCCATATTATTCCGGTAATTTTGGGCCATATTTAAAACAGTGGTCACTTCGGGGCTTTCTGCAAAATCGGTAAGGTCATCAATGTAATCGCCGGTTTCACCGGATTCGGTCATCGCCTTGTAGGCGTTATCGCGGGTGGTTTTGGTTTCATCCAATTTCGTTTCCACCTTCGCCACACTTTCGGCATTAGTGAAATCGGATTTAATGACACCATCAAGGTAAGATTCGATATCTTTAACCAAAAGGCATCTGTAATTGTTAGCAAGATCGACAAAATAATCGGGGTTGTTATCTTTGAAAGTGATATCAAACCGTTTGGCCAAAACCTGGACAACATTTTTGGTATTCCTGGCGCCGAATTTGGCGATGAGTTCGGGTTTTTTCTTTAAATATTCGTTGAAATAAGTTGTTTCTTCCGCTTTCGCCTCAAAAGAAGGAAGGCCCTCATACATGGATTTGATGGCCGATTGCAGAAGGGGGCTTTCATAGCCTTTATTCTTAACGTAAGTGCCTTCAAACCATTTTTTGAAAAGTTCTGTTACAGCCTGCGGATTTTCGGCCGCCTTGAGCGCGTCAAAAGAAGTGCAATCCGCAATAAGCGCTTTGGCCAGATAAGGTATAAACGCGTCCTTGCCACGCACTTCTTTTTGGGAAAAGTAAGAACGAAGCAGTTTTTCCACTTCCTGCTGTTTTGCCGTATCGGAACCTTGTTCAAAGTTGATTTGGGTAATGCTGAATTCCATGCGGGTCAAAAAATCTTCAACCGCCTTTTTATACACATCAAAGCGGTCCCGCTGTTCCTGGCTTTCGCCAAGGCCGTAAGCTTCTTTGCGGTAATTGATTTTAAGGGTTGTGAATTTATTTTCGATATCTTTTTTTAACTCATCAAATTTCTTTTTTTCTTCCGAAGTGCTTTCTGTGCTTATGCCCCTTGAAGCATCCAGATTGAGCAAGGCTTCGAGTTTTTTAATGGCCGCACTTTTTTGATTGTCAAAATGTTCTTCGCCCAGTACTTTTACTTGCTGTGGAGCCTCAGCGGTCACGGCGCCGGTTTCAACTTCCAGTTTCGGCAATTCCGCCATACGGATTAGGCGGTTTTCCATAAAGGGCGAACGGGGTGTAAAAAATGAAAAATTTTGCATTTTGGTAAAATTACATGGCATTGATTTCTTTTTGTAAATCGGCGGTTTCCTGCTCCTCTTTTTTCTGGTCAGCCTCTTCCATGCCGCGGCGGGCCTGGGCGGTGGCGTCTTTCACGATGGCCTTCATTTCGCTGTCGTATTTTTTGTTGAGGGCGGCAAGCGCTTTGGGGTCGGGGGCGGGTGTTTCGGCCGCCAGTTTATTGCCTTCTTCAACCAAAGAAAGAAGCTCGGTTTTATCGGCTTCCGACATATAGGGGAACGCCCGTTCGAGACGGACTTTTTGCTCCGGATCGATGGGGCTGTTCCTTAGCAGGCCAAGCAATTCCTCATCGGTAAATGTTTTTACGGGCATGGTTTTTCTTATTAGTTTTTATCCATTTATTATACCAAAAAACCGCCCGATTTGCAATGATAAAAGGGCAGATCGGGGCGGGGGCGGCTTGTGCTGTTTGGGGGCGT
>JAFGNE010000041.1 GCA_016927155.1 Candidatus Peregrinibacteria bacterium | reverse complement strand
TGTGAGGGGAAGACGAATATTCACTTCCACCCCTTCTTTATAAGGACTCATTTGGACAACCCCTTTGCCGAATTCGCCGCGCATCCGGTTGAATTCCTTTAAGGCGGAAAGCGAAAAACTATAACTATCCTTCATAATAACAATGCGCATGTCGCTTTCTTTCTGGTGAAGGCTGACCACAACGGGTTCCGAATGGCCTGCCGCGTCGGAAGTCATGAATTCGACCAAAAGATAAAGCAACATTTCTTCCAGTTTTTTCTGGTCACTTTCCACAAACCCCCTGATAAGCGAAAAATCACGGATAATTTTGGATTTTCCGCGAAAATTATCTTCAATGATGTCCGTCACGTTCTGGACAACATGGTTGGCATTGAAAAGGGTTGTATTTTCGTAAATTTTCACATCCCCGAGAAGGCTGTTCACTTTCTGGATATATTGTTTGATCTTAGGAACTGTCTTCATCTGTTCCATGTCGCAAAGAGCCAGGATGGAAGTGAGCGCGTCATTGATGTTATACATCGCATGTTCCAGGAAATGGGATGACATGCGGTTCTGGAGCTCTTTAACAAGTTCCCTCTTTACGGAAGTTTCATCCTGGAAATAAAATGACTTAGACTCCATAAGCGTGCAAAGATTTTAGGTAGGAAAAAGGGGGTAAGCTTTCGCCCACCCCCTCTCCCTATAAAGTTGCCCTCCCGCGTACCTAATGACAACCTCCTGGTGGAATGGGCCCGATAAACTCTGAATGGTTGACGCCTTTATATTAGCCCAAGGCAAGCCAAATGTCAACAAACTATAACAAAACCTTGATTTTTGCTTATACATAAGGTAAAATTGTTGTGTTCTTACAAATTCACAACATATAATATCTATTATTTATGGATATTACCCAAGTTCTGCACGATTTCGGTCTGACTGGCAAGGAACCTGACGTCTTCCTGGCAATCCTGAAAACAGAAGGGATCCAGCCGGCCAGCGTGATCGCCAAAAAAGCGAACATGAACAGGACCACCACCTACAAAATTCTTTTGAAATTGGCCAAAATGGGCCTGGTGGCCAAAAGCATGCGTCACGGGGGCACGGCTTTTTTTGTGGACGACCCGGAAAAAAGCCTGGAAACGCTCCTCATCATCCACCGGAAAAAGCTGGACAGTTTGAACGCGCGCATGGGTGATCTGCTACGTGAAATCAAAAGTTTCGCCAGGCACGAACTCACCTTGCCCCACATGAGGGTTTACGACGGCTTCGCAGGGGTGGTGCGCGCCTACGAAGATACCGTAGCCGAGAAATACACCATCCGTTCTTTCGAAAATATCGAGCAAATGCCCCAACAGGTGAAGGATTACATGGAAAAGGTATTCGTTCCCAAGCGCGTGGAAAAAGGGAATTTCGCTTATGTGCTCGCTCCGGAAAACAAGCTGAACGTAAAAGCCCGCCGGGAAGATAAAAAATATCTGCGCGGAGCCAGGTTTGCGCCGAAAGACAAACTCCCTTTGGAGACCGGAATCAATATCTACGGCAATAAGATTTCCTTCTTTTCCTACGATCCCGACGACATGTTCGGGGTGGTAATCGAAAGCAAACGGTTCGCCAATTCACTGCGTGTCATCTTCGATTTCTGTTGGGAACACGCCAAATAAGGGGTCATTCCACCACTTTCCACCTGATTTCCCTTTCGAGCTTTCCGGGCACCGTAAATCCCGCCGCCTTGGCATGACCTCCCCCGCCCCATTGACTGGCAATGTCAGACACATTGATCTCATCGCGGAGAGTGCGCAGCGACCCTTTCACTTTGCCCGCCCGTTCGGATAAAATCACGCTGTACGCGGAATCCGGGACGGAGTTCACGTAATCGACCACTCCCGTCATTTCGGAATAATCGGCGCCGGTATCTTCAAAATCTTTTTCGGTAACCACGGAAACCGTAACGCCTTCACCGGTTTGGTACGTGTTTTTGAGTACGCGGCCCCAAAGCTGGAGGGTGGAGATTTTCGTGGTATTGAAAAGCTCTTTGGAAATGGACCGGAGGTCAGCCCCGCGCGCCACAAGGCGCGCGGCAATCTGCAAAGTCAAAGAATCGGTATTGCTGTGCATGAAACTCCCGGTATCCGTATAAATGCCGGTAAGGAAACAGGTGGCGGCCTCCCGGCTCAGGGGCCAGTCCAGCTGAAAAACCAGCCGATAAAGGATAGACGTGGTGGAAGCGGCGGTCGGTGCCACCAGGTTAAGCCGGCCATAGTTTTCGTTCGTCGGATGATGGTCGATATTCACCGTGGGGAGGCTTTTATCAAAAAGCCGCGGATGGCTTTCGTTAAATCCTGTAAGGTGGGTGGCACCGGAATCAACAATAAAAATGATATCGTGTGTAAGTTCCGGCAGGCCAACCTTCACTTTTTCGATGTCCGGGATAAAATTAAAAGGGGTGGGCGGAACATCATAACAGGCCACTTCGGCCTCCTTACCCATATCCGAAAAAACCCGGTAAAGCCCTAAGGCCGAACCGATGGCGTCGCCATCCGGATTTTTGTGGGGGATAATAAGGATCCGGCGGGCGTTTTCAACCCATTTTCCTATTTCCTGAACGTCATGGTGTTCAAGTTTCATTTTGGTTTTGATTAAGGGAATTAAACTAATCGGTTTAAACCTTCCAATCAAGCATTTAGGATAGCGTTTGAAATTCAAATATGGCAAAACAAAAGTCCGTTTTTTAATTTATTTTTTAAAATTCCTTCATTTTGTAAGGACGATTTAGGATTTCAAAAAAAAAGGTGATGCGATATACTGCGTGCAGGCTATTAAAATAGAAATGAAAATATCCGTTGTGTTCGCCGGCACCACGCGCATTGCCGTCCCCCTGCTTAAAGCTCTGGCGGAAGACGGCCGTTTTGGCGTAAGGCTCGTCATTACCCAGACGGACAAACCCGCGGGACGGAAAATGGAACTCTCTCCTTCTCCTGTCAAAATCGCCGCGGAACAATGCCAATTGCCTGTTTTCCAGCCGGAAAATATCAATGCCGAAGCATCCGCCGGACGCCTGCGCACGCTCGCGCCGGATTTGATGGTCGTGATGGCCTACGGGCAGATACTGAAACCGGATGTCCTCGGAATACCGAAATACGGTTGTCTTAACATCCACGGGTCGCTTTTGCCAAAGTACCGCGGAGCGTCCCCTGTCCAAAATTCCCTGCTCAACCGGGATAAAGAAACAGGCATCAGCCTGATGCGGATGGCCGAAAAAATGGATGCAGGGGCCGTTTACGCCGAGTTTGCCATCCCGATTGGAGAAGATGACGATGCTTCAACACTGACGGATAAGTTGGCCGCCATCACCGCGGAAAAAATACCCGATGCCCTCAAATCCATTGCCGAAGGCAAACTAAAACCCGAACCCCAGGATGAATCAAAAGTCACTTTCACCACTAAAATTGAAAAAGCGGACGGCAATATCAATTGGACAGAAGACGCTAAGGTTATTGCCGCCAAGATCCGCGCTTTCGCCGGCTGGCCGAAAGCGTTTACGTTTTTCGGCGGCAAACGCCTGATCATTCTGCGGTCAAAAGGGATGGATGAAAAGACCGGCCTGGCGCCCGGTACGGTATTTTCCAATGGAAAAATCGCCACCGGAAACGGAATCCTGATCCCCCTTGTCGTGCAGGCTGAAGGCAAAAAACCCCAAACGGCAAATGATTTTATCAACGGGAATCCGGATTTCATCAACTCAAAACTTTCTTCCCGCCCTTAACTTCCGCCGCGATTCGGGGTATAATTATTAAGAAATAAAACAAAAAATTATGTCGCCTTTCGATAGGTTCACTCCCAACGCCAAACAGGCCCTGAGCATTGCCGAGGAGGAATCCCGCAAGCATGGGTTGCCCTATATCGGCAGCGAACACCTGCTCATCGGGCTCCTCAGCAACCCCCGCTCCCTGGCTTTTTCCATTTTGACGGGCGCCGGCGTATCGCTTGAAAATGTGCGGATGATCCTGAATTCCGCGGCCAACCAGGAACCGGAAGCCAAACACGTGCAGCACGGCCTTTCTTCCTACCTCACGGTGATTATTGAGGACGCGGTGAAAGTGGCCCAAAAATACGGCCATCCTTTTGTGGGCACGGAACATTTGCTTTTTGCCCTGGTCTCGCAGGAAAAATGCGCCGCCACGGTGATTCTGGAAAATATGGAAATCAACCCGGGGGATTTCCAAAAACAGGTGGAGGAAATGTTCGAACAGATGGCCAACGCCAAAAAGAAAGACGTCCAGCAGATCAACACCTCGCTGGATAAATTCCTGCAGGGCCTGCAGGGCGTCATTTTCGCACCCGGCCAGCAAGATTATTCCGACGCTTTCCAGCATAAGGAAGGGGGGTTCGCGCCGCCGGAAAGCAAACGGATGGCGGCCACGGCGAAAAAAAGCAAAACTCCCGCCCTTGATTATTTCACCACCGACCTCACCGAAAAATACAAAAAAGGCGAACTGGACCCGATCATCGGCCGAAACGAGGAAATCGAACGCATGATCCATATCCTCAACCGAAAAACCAAGAACAATCCTGTAATCATCGGCGAATCGGGCGTAGGGAAAACCGCCATCGTGGAGGGGCTGGCCCAGGCGATCGTGGAAGAAAAGGTGCCGGATTCCCTCATTAACAAACGCATCCTTTCGCTATCGCTCAGCAACGTGATCGCCGGGACCAAATACCGCGGCGAATTTGAGGAACGGATGAAAAGCATTATCGATGAGGCGGCCAAAATCGATAACGAAATTATCCTGTTCATCGATGAGCTCCATACCCTTTCCGGCACGGGATCCGCCGAAGGCAGCATGGATGCCGCCAACCTGCTAAAGCCCGCCCTCTCGCGGGGGAACCTGCAGATCATCGGCGCGACGACCACCGACGAATACCGCAAATACATCGAAAAAGACAAGGCTCTTGAGCGCCGGTTCCAGTCCATCATGGTGAATGAGCCGGCTTTGCCGGATTGCGTTAAAATTTTGCAGGGCCTGCGCCCCACTTATGAAAAATTCCACAACCTCTCGATTTCCGACAGCGCCATCAAGGCAGCCGTCCAGCTTTCGCAGCGGTACCTTACCGAACGGTTTTTACCGGATAAGGCCATTGACCTGATCGACGAGGCCGCCGCCTTAAAAGGCACCCGTTCACAGACGAACCTTCCTGAAATCCAGGAAAAAAAGGCGGAAATCGCCAAAATCGAAAAAGAGATCGAAAAGGCCGTGATGGCGCAGGAATACGAAAAAGCCAGCAATCTGAAGGATAAAAAAGAAGCGGTGCTTAAGGCTATCGACGAAATCAAAATCGCGGCGCAGGCCAAAGTGAAGCGTTCCAAAATCGATGAAAATGACATTGCCAAAGTGGTCTGTAAAATGACGGGCATCCCTGTAGCCAAAATCATGAAGGATGAAGGGAAAAAATTGGCCAATCTGGAAGGCATACTCAAAAATTTCATTGTGGGGCAGGACGAAGCCATCAGTGAAATCGCCAAAGCCATCCGGCGCTCCAGGGTCGGCATCGCCAACCCCAACCGTCCCATCGGCTCTTTCATTTTCCTTGGCCCCACAGGCGTGGGCAAGACGGAATTGGTAAAAACCCTGGCGCGCGAGATCTACAACAACAAGGACGCGCTCATCAAGATCGACATGAGCGAATTCATGGAACGCCACAATGTTTCCCGCCTGGTGGGCGCCACCGCCGGGTACGTGGGCTACGAAGAGGGCGGACAGTTAACGGAAGCCGTGCGCCGGAAGCCTTACTCGGTGGTGCTTTTCGATGAAATCGAAAAAGCCCACCCTGAATTCTTCAATATCCTCCTGCAGGTGCTGGAAGACGGCCAACTGACCGACGCCAAAGGCAAAAAGGTTGACTTCAGGAACTCCACTATCATCATGACGTCTAACCTCGGCTCGGCCCAGCTTACAAAGGAAGCGGCAAAAATCGGCTTCAGCCTGACGGACGACAAGCTCAAAGAGGCTGAGGACAATTTTAATGAAAAGAAAGAACAGGTGTTAAAAGAGCTTAAAAACCATTTCCGCCCGGAATTTTTAAACCGCGTAGATAAAACCATCGTTTTCCGCCCGCTCAACAATGAACGGATACAGGAAATCGTGCGGCTCCAGCTTAAAGAGCTTTCCGCGCGCCTGGGCGAAAGGGAAATCACTTTGGAGGCGGCACCGGAAGCCATTGAACTTCTCGCCAAATTGAGTTACGACCCCGAATACGGCGCGCGCCCCGTCCGCAGGAAAATCCAGGACCTGATTGAAGACCCGATTGCCGAAAGAATACTGAACGGCGAATTCAGGGAAGGCAGCGTGATCAAAATCGGCCGCGCGCCGGATAAGGAAGAATTCATTTTCGCTGAAAAAAAGCCTGCAAAACCAAAACGGGCAGTCGTAAGCGGGCAACGGGCGGCCTGAAAAACGCCTGCTGAACGCCCTTAAAGCCCAAGCTGTTTTTTAATGTCTTCCGCCTTTTTCGCCTCTTCTTCCTTTTTCTTGTCCTCGGCCGCCTTTGCCTCAAGATCCTGCCAGGAGCCGGCATGCTTCTTTTCCAGTTCCGCGATCTGCTCGGAATGTTTTTTCTCGAGCTCGGCGAACTTGCCCTTCTCTTCCTCAAAGATCTTGATCAGTTCGTCGATCTGGAACTGGGAAAGCTGGGGGATGGCCTCGATGATCCTCTTTTTTTCGGTAATAGTAAGCGAAATGGAGCCCGCCAAAAGCTGGACGAATTTCGGCTCGTCGAACTTGGTATTGGGGTGCGGCGGGATCTTGACGCTGGATATGAATTGCTGCTGCTGGCTTTGGTTGCCGGCATTGGCCACAAGATTGGAAATATCCACGTTTTCTTCCATAATACCGCTCAGGTCTTTTTGCTGCCCGGCCGGTTGCTGGCCCGCCGGCTGGCCGCCTTGCTGCTGCCCCTGGGGATTTTGTTGTTCGTCTGCCATAAGGTTCAAAATTATTACCGGAAAAAATTTTACCATCAAATGGATGGACAGGCAAATAAAAAATAGATACCGTTTCAGACATGAAAAGTGGAGGAACTCTTAAAAACCTGATGCGAAAATCCCCCGCCGTGGCGCGGCAGTTCAGGCCATGCGGAAAACCGGACAGCGCCGGCGACGAAGTGACGTTCCAGGGCATCCATAAAACAGGGATCCCCTGTCTGGAGCGCATGTATGGCGACCGCGTGGCCGTCAAGCTGACGAACAAATGCCCCGCCTACTGCGTTTTCTGTTTCCGGAGGTGGACGAATGCCAAACTGCCCGAACCCGCCCAAAAAGACCTTAAACGGGCCGCCGCTTACATCAAAAAAGACAAACGGATAACGGGCGTCCTCATCACGGGCGGTGAACCCCTGCGGGAACCGGAAAAACTGGAATATCTGATCGGGCTTCTCGGCAAAATCCCCCATGTGACGGACATCCGCGTGGGCACCCGCGCGCCGCTGACCGCGCCAAAGCTTGTGACAGCAAAACTCATCGCCTTGCTGAAAAAACACGGCATCGAAGTCGGCATCCATTTCAACCATCCCGATGAACTGGTTCCGGCCGCCCAGGCGATTAAAAAAATGACCGGCGCCGGCATCCGCGTTTACAGCCAATCGGTGCTTTTAAAAGGGATAAACGATAGCGGGCCGGTGCTTGAAGAGCTGTTCCGCGGATTACGTAGCCTTGGCGTCGAAATCTACGCGCTTTATCACTGCGATCCTGTGAAAGGCGCCATGCCCCTCCGCACGACGATTGAAAAAGGCCTGGAAATCAAAAAATACCTGCGCGCCCATTCAACCGGCCGCATCAATCCCGCTTACATTGTGGACACGCGCGTGGGCAAAGTGGAAATCGGCGTGGACGGCACGATAGAAAAACGTCAGGGCCGGTTCGTCTGGATCCGCACGCCCTATCAATACCCGAAAAGCCTGCTCCCCGGGGGTATCTGCCGCGTGAACAGGGATGGAACGGTTTCGGTAAAATATCGGGATGGGGAAAAGTGATGTGGTATCATGGAACCGCTAACCAAAAAAACATGTACACAATCGTTTTGCAGCGCCACGGCGAAAGCGTCTGGAACAGGGAAAACCGCTTTACGGGATGGACCGACGTGGATTTGTCGGAAAAAGGCGTGGAAGAGGCCCATGAGGCCGGAAAAGTGCTGAAAAAGGAAGGGTATATTTTTGATGTCGCCTTCACCTCGGTGCTCAAGCGCGGGGTCCGCACCCTTTGGATCACGCTCGATGAGATGGACCTGATGTGGATCCCCGTGATGAATTCCTGGCGCCTGAACGAAAGGCATTACGGCGCCCTGCAGGGGCTTAATAAGGCCGAAATGGCCGACAAGTTCGGCGAAGACCAGGTTAAAATCTGGCGCCGGAGTTACGACATTCCCCCGCCCGCGCTCACAAAAGACGACGAACGTTATCCCGGCCATGACCCGAGGTACAAGGACCTGGAAGAATCCGAACTGCCGCTCACCGAATGCCTGAAGGATACCGTGGCGCGCGTGCTGCCCTATTGGCATGAAACCATCGTCCCCGCCATCAAGGCGGGCAAGCGTGTGCTCATTTCGGCCCATGGCAACAGCCTGCGGGCGCTGGTGAAGTACCTGGACGGCATGACGGAAGAAGCGATTGTCAGCCTTAACATCCCCACCGGCATCCCGCTGGTTTATGAGCTGGATGGCAACCTGAAACCCATCAGGCATTATTACCTGGGCAACCCCGAAGCCGTGAAAAAGGCGATGGAAAAAGTGGCGAACCAGGGAAAAGCGAAAAAATAATGGCCGAATACGTTTCCCGCGCCGGCGCCAAACTGGAACACGCGCTTAAGGAATTTAAAATCAGCGTTGAGGGTTTAACATGCGCCGATTTGGGCTGTTCCACAGGCGGTTTTACCGATTGCCTGCTCCAGCATGGCGCCAAAAAGGTTTACGCGGTGGATACGGGTTACGGAGTTCTCAATTGGAAATTGCGAAATGACCCGCGCGTGGTGGTGATGGAACGGAAAAACGCCATGCATGTGGAATTGCCCGAAAAAATGGATTTCGTGAGCGTGGATACCAGCTGGACGCGGCAAAAAAACGTGCTTCCCCACGCCTTCACGCTCCTAAAAAAAGGCGGCCGCCTGATCAGCCTGATCAAACCCCATTACGAGGCGGAAAGCAAATATTTAAGCCGCGGCAAACTGAAGGAAGAATTTTTCGATTTGGTTATCGGAAAGGTGGAAAAAGACCTCAAAGACCTTGGCATCAAAATCAAAAAAATGACCAAGTCCCCCATCGCGGGCGAAAAAGGCGGAAATACCGAATATTTAATCC
Source organism: Candidatus Peregrinibacteria bacterium (assembly GCA_016927155.1). Classification (GTDB taxonomy): domain Bacteria; phylum Patescibacteriota; class Gracilibacteria; order UM-FILTER-43-11; family UM-FILTER-43-11; genus JAFGNE01. Next base: position 1,800 of record JAFGNE010000041.1, on the reverse strand, counting down.
TGATAACCGCCTAAAGCCTGAAATGAAGCGGGCTTCTGATCCTTTTCAGGCTTATGTCGGTGACCTGCGTGTAGCGCTGGGTGGTGCGGATATTTTCGTGGCCGAGCAGGCTTTGCACGTAGCGCACGTCCGTGCCGTCTTCGAGCAAATGCGTGGCAAAGCTGTGGCGTAAGCTGTGGAACGAGGCGGTTTTTTTGATACAGGCCTTTTTGAGCGCATCGAGGAATATTTTCTGCGCGGTCCTTTCGGAAAGGTGCCCTCCGCGCTCACTGGGAAAAAGATAATCACTGGATTGGCTATATTCGGTCATGGTTTCAAGAAGCCACGCCATTTTCTTCGGTATCAGGGAAACCCTGTCTTTTTTGCCCTTGGCCTGCCGTATGTTAATAAGATAATCGGGAAAGTTAAGGTCCTGGCACTTCAGGCGGATCACTTCGCCTACGCGCAGGCCCGCCCCGTAAGCAAGCGCCAAAAGCGCGCGGTGTTTTGTGTTCCTGGTAAGCCCGATCATTGCCTGGATTTCCTCGCGGGAAAGGACGACGGGCAGTTTTTTCGGCTTCTTGGCGCAGTGGAGGTTTATGCTGAAAGGCACTTTAAGCACGCGCCGGAAGTAAAACTTGATGGCGTTAAGGTGCAGGTTTACCGTAAGCGGCGCGTAACCTTTTTCGTGCTTTTGGTAAAGGTATTGCCTGACGCGCGCCTCATCGTATTTTTGCCACGCGTCGCCCATGCAGGCGAAATATTCCCGCAGGCAGGCGGTATAAGCTTGGATGGTCTTCGGGCTGCACCCTTTAAGGGTAAGCTCGATTTTAACCTTTTCCAATTCTTGCTGGAACATACTATAATTCAGTTAGATGCTAAAAGTCGGAGGCAACGGTATTCGATTCGTCGGGGGGGCACCAGTTCGTGTTTGGAGAGGCCCTAAAAAATACTTCGTATAATCCGCCTCGTCAAGTGGTTTTACGGGAATACTTCGTCTAACATACCCGCCTACACTCCGCTTCGGACGGGCAAGCCCACCCACCTCCCTTTTTATACAACATATTTCCTATAATCCACCTAAATCAGAGGTTAGTCGGAAAACACGTCGTATAAAAACGAGTTGTAGGAAATCGCATTTAAACCTATACTGAAAAAAACCAAACAAACCCTAATTACTTAAGTTACATATTAACTAACACATAATATCATGAAAAAAGTAATAACAACCTTTAGTGCCCTCTGCCTATTGGCTATTTTACTAACACAACAAACATATGCTACAGAATTAAATGATGTAAATAATCATAAAAATAAAATTGCCATTCAATACCTATATGATAATGGTGTAATTTCTGGTTATCCGGATGGATCATTCAAACCTTATAACACAGTAAATCGAGCAGAATTATTAAAAATATTAGTTGGTGGGAAGGGTATACAGCCTACAGCTGAGGAAGGATATAAAAATTGTTTTCCTGATGTGAAAGAAGAGTGGTTTTCACCATATATTTGCTACGCAAAAGAAAAAGGATGGGTAGGGGGATATCCTGATGGCACATTTCAACCAGGAAAAACTGTTAATAAAGTTGAAGCCATTAAAATGCTGGTTAATTCACAAGAATATATGATCCCAAGTGTAGTATCAGGTGTCGTATATAACGATGTAGATAATACAGCTTGGTATGCACCTTATATTAAAATTGCCAAAGATAAAGGGTTACTAGAAGAAGATGGAAGCACCTTTGGAATATCGGCCAACATGAGACGATCCAATATCAGTGAGAATATTTACCGTGCAATTATCGTCAAAAAAGAAGT
>JAFGNE010000040.1 GCA_016927155.1 Candidatus Peregrinibacteria bacterium | reverse complement strand
TGCATGGCGCCTCCACGGTGATTCCGGAATTTGTGGAACTCTGCAACCAATACGGCGGAAAACTGCCCGGCGCCAAAGGCGTGCCGGAAGATATGATCGCGCGCGCCGCGAAATCGGGCGTGTGCAAGGTAAACATTGATACCGACCTGCGGCTGGCCATGACGGCGAACATCCGCAAGGCCCTGGTGGAACAACCGGAAAATTTTGACCCGCGCAAATATTTAAGCCCGGCGCGCGAGGCCATTAAGCAGATGGTGATGCACAAACTGGACGTGCTTGGGAATGTAAACCGACTTTAAAACAGTTTATCATTTAACCCTCCATCAAAATGCTTAAAATTGGTTTAAATGGCTATGGGCGCATCGGCCGCAATGTGCATCGTATCCTTTTGGGCAACAAAGACATCCAGATTATCGCGATCAACGCGCGTTCGGAAGACAATGTGATGCGCGCCCATTTGCTTAAATACGATTCCCTGCATGGGAAGCTAAATAATGATATTCAATCAGGTGAAAAAAGTTTGGCGATTGACGGTCAGACTGTGGCTTGTTTTGCTGTGAAAGATGCCAGCGAAATTCCGTGGACAGAAGCTAATGTGGATTTAGTGCTGGAATGTACTGGTAAAGCCAAAACATATGACATCGCGGCGCGGCACCTGGCTACAGGCGTTAAAAAAGTTCTTGTTTCCGCGCCCATGAAAGATGACACGCCCACGTTTGTGATCGGCGTGAATGAAAAAGACCTGAAGCCGGAATATAAAGTGGTTAGCAATGCCAGCTGCACCACAAATTGCATAGCGCCGCCTCTAAAATTGATCAATGAAAAATGGGGTATTATCAATTGCTCCGTTTCCTCCATCCATTCCTTTACCCATTCGCAGAACCTGCTGGATAACAGCGGAAAGGATTTGCGGAGGTGCCGCAGCGCCGTGCAGTCGGTTATTCCGACAACGACGGGCGCCGTGAAGGCGACGGCCCAGGTGATTCCCGCGCTTAAAGGCAAAATGGATGGCATGGCGTACCGCGTGCCCATCGCGACAAGTTCGATCTGCGACATCGTGCTGCATTTGGAAAAACCCACCACGGCCGATGAAATCAATTCTTTTTTTCGCGGGGTGGCCAAAGACCCGTATTTCGATCCGATTATCGACATTTGCGACGAGCCGCTAGTTTCCATCGACTTTAAAACGAACCCGCATAGCAGTATCATCGATACCGGCCTCACGCAGGTGACCGGCGGCGGGCATTATGTGAAGCTCTTCGCCTGGTACGACAACGAATGGGGCTACGCCAACAGGCTCGTGGACATGATGGGCCTGCTTTCCAAAATGATGTAACCTTAAAAAACCATGAAGGCAAAAAACACGGTCGCCATTTTATGCAGCGGCGGGCCGGCGCCGGGGATCAATTCGGTCATCAGCTCGATCGCCAAATCGTTTTTAAAAGACAATTGGCGCGTGATCGGGGTCGTGGATGGGACTAAGACGATTTTTAAGGCAAATCCCGAGGTTATCGAGTTTGATTTTACCTTTGCGGACTATATTTATAACCGCGGGGGGAGCGTGCTTAGGATGAGCCGTTACAAACCGAAAGATTCTGAATTCAACACCCGGTTTTTTGTCAAAAACAATGTGCAACTATTGGTAACAATCGGCGGCGACGACACGGCGGCGACAGCAAACCGGATCACAAAATTTCTGAAGTCGAAAAAAATCAACGTGAAGAACATTCATGTGCCCAAAACGATTGATAACGACCTGCCCCTGCCGGACCGGTTGCCCACTTTCGGTTTCGAGACGGCCAAAAATGAGGGAACGCGCATCGCGCAGACGGTTTATGAAGATGCGAGGAGCAGCGGCAATTGGTTTGTGGTTTCCGTGATGGGCCGGGAGGCGGGGCATTTGGCTTTTGGCATCGGGACGGCGTGCCACTACCCGCTCGTCATCATCCCCGAGATGTTCCGAGGTAAAAAAATCACGTTCCGCAAGATCACGGACATGATGATTTCATCGATTTTAATACGCAAAATGATTGGAGTGAACCACGGAGCTATCATGATCAGCGAAGGGGTGTTCCATTTCATGGAAGAAAGCGAAATCGCCAATTGCGGCATCAACTTTACGTTTGACGAGCACGGCCACCCGGAGCTTGGCACGGTTTCCAAAGCCCATATTTTTAACGTGCTGCTGCAAAAAAAGATAAAAGAATTGGGGTGGAACGTGAAAAGCCGCCCTGTTGAACTGGGATATGAAATCCGTTCCTGCCACCCCACCGCTTATGACCTGAATTACTGCACCATGCTGGGCATGGGGGTTAAAAAGCTGTTTGACGAAGGGCATACGGGCTGTATTGTGGTGGCCAAGGCCAATGGTGAGTTTATTCCGCTGTATTTGAAAGATATTGCCGACCCTAAGACAGGGGAAATCAAGACAAGGCTCGTGGATGTCCGGGCCGCGGATTACCGGTTGGCTTTTTCCAACATGCATTATTTGAAAAGGGCGGATTATAAAAAGGCCAGTACTTTTGTGAAACACCCGGAGGATTACGACCTTGAAAGGATTCTGGAGGCCGATTAAAACAAATTGGTGGGCTTGTAAGCCGCCTCCATCGCGAGGAGCCCCAACCGTACACGGATTTTGACTTCTGATTAAGCCGAATTCAAATCACTTTTGATGTTAAGGAACGATGTGCGTGCATTATTTTTCCCCCATAAAAAGTTTTGTCCTCCCCAAAGGGAGTGATATGCTTTGTAACGATAAAAAATACACTTATGTCTGACCGATTTTTTGAAGAGCGTTTAGACAAACTCAAGAGGATCAAGGCCTTGGGCTATAACCCGTATCCCGAGCGTTTTGAGCGGACCCATTTTTCCGACCAGGCCAAGGCGGAAGGCGAAAAGGGCGTGCGGGATGTGGAGGCCATTACGGCCGACAACAAAAAAAATGTAACGTTATGCGGCCGTCTGATGTCTTTCCGGGAATTCGGCAAACTGACGTTCGCGCACTTGCTGGACGACAAAGAGAAAATCCAGATCTGTTTTGTGAAGGGCTGCCTGCCGGAAAAAGAAGCGGCGCTTTTGAAATTGATCGATATGGGCGATTTTATCGGTGTAACAGGTGAGCTTTTTAAGACAAAACACGGGGAAATCACGTTGCTTGTGGGAGGACTGACGTTTCTCGGCAAAGCCCTCCGGCCGCTGCCCGAAAAATGGCATGGGGTTCAGGACCAGGAAACGCTTTACCGACAAAGATACCTGGATTTGGTGATGGGCAGGGAAACCCGTGATCGGTTTGAACTGCGCTCCAAAATCATCCGCAAATTGCGCGAATTCTATTGGCAAAGCGGGTTCACGGAAATCGAGACGCCTATTCTGGAAAACATTTCTTCCGGCGCGGCGGCCAAGCCTTTTGCCACGCACCATAACGCGCTGGATATTGATGTTTACCTCCGCATCGCGGCGGGCGAACTCTGGCAGAAGATGGCCATCGTGGGAGGGTATGAAAAGACGTTTGAAGTGGCGCGCTGTTTCCGGAATGAGGGCATGGACCCCAGCCATCTGCAGGAATTCACGATGATCGAACATTACGCGGCTTATTGGAATTTTGAGGATAATATGAAATTCACGGAAGGGATGTTCGAGTATCTGATGAAAGAGGTGATGGGCACCGCCAAAGTGACGGTAAAAGACCGCGAAGGGAAGCCGGTGGAAATTGATTTTAAAACGCCCTGGCCGCGCAAGGATTACAGGCAAATGATTTTGGATGACAGCGGCATTGATATTCTGGAATATAACGATGCCAAAGGCCTACTCAAAGCGATTAAGACCAAAAAAATCGTGATTGAGGACGCGGAAAAAATGGGCTACGGCAACCTGGTGGACCATTTGTATAAAAAGGTGAGCCGGCCCAAGCTGGTGCAACCGACTTTTGTGATCCACCATCCGGCAGATACTAAACCGCTGGCACGCCGCAATGATAAAAATGGCCGCGTGTGCGACACATTCCAACTACTCGTGAACACGTGGGAGATTGTGAACGCGTACAGCGAACTTGTGGATCCGGTTGACCAGCGTGAAAGGCTGATGAGGCAGGCGGAAGCCAAGGCGGGCGGGGATGAGGAAGCCATGAGCATGAACGAAGAATTCCTGACGGCCATGGAACACGGCATGCCGCCAATTTCCGGATGGGGCATGGGGGTAGACCGGCTGGCGGCACTTTTGACTCAACAGGACAATTTGCGGGATACCGTGCTTTTTCCTTTATTGAAGCCATTGGTCTAATTTGGGACCGAAATCAATAAAAAACCTTTTGGGGCTTGCATAAAGCCCTGAAATTTGATATAATGAAATGATTTAACAAATAAATCAAAACCAACATGAACACGAAGAAGTCTTTATTGGCATTAATCGCGGCGGCGGTTTTAGCTATTCCTTTGCTGGCTTACGCGGCGGCATTTCCGGAAAATGTCAGTGGTGTTGCGGCTTCCCCCGTAGATAGCACTTCCATCAACGTAACATGGAACGCGGCTAAAGACGGTGCCGGCGGCCTTGTAAAAAATTACCGAATTTATTATGACACGGTTTCCATCCAATTGGCCCAGCAAGGCGATTACGCGATGCAGGTGGATACCCCCACTAACGCTACCTCTTACGTGGTTACCGGGCTTGAAGCGGGCACAACGTATTATTTTTCATTAACTGCTTTCGATAACGCCGGTGTGGAAAGCGAGTCTTACAGTTTTGAGGCCAGCGTCGCCACGCCCGCCGCCCAACAAGCGGATATCACTTCCCCCACGGTAGCTAAAGTGGAAGCGGTGGATAAAACCCACGTACAAGTGGAATTCTCCGAAGCGATCAGGCTGCCCGCCTTACTTCCCGAAACCGCTTTTACTATTACGGAACAGATCAACCCCTCCAGCCTCCTGGAAGTGGAAGATGCCTGGACAGACGCAGCGGACGCGACAGGCAAAACCGTCATCGTGGAAACCGCCGTCCAGGCTAAAGATGTGAACTACATCCTCACCGCCGCTGTGGCGGTTATGGACCTTGCCGGCAATCCTATTGTAAGCGGCAGTACGGATTCAGGGCTTTTTACCGGTTCGGATCTGGAGCCCGTTATGGAACAAGAAGGGGCACCTGCCGCGGAAATTCTCGCCGTTGAACTTCCCGCCGAACTTCCCGCCGCAGAACCCGCCCCTCTTCCCCCGGAAGAAACCCTCCCCCTTCCTGATACCACCCCGCCCGAAGACATTACCAGCTTTATGCTTTCCTGGAAGGCCCAGCTGGATAAGTTCATTATTGTAATGAATTGGAAAGCCAGCCTGAATACAGCCAAAGACCTGATCGACCAGATCCTATACCAAAGTATGGATAAAGGTACGACCTATGGCGCCGGCACTTCGCTCGGCAAAGACGCGACTAAACATGAACTGCCCGATATGGAAGGCGGCAAGGAGTACACCTTCAAAATCACGACCAAGGACACGGTTGGCAATGAGTCTGTCGGCGTAGTGAAATCCATCCGCCTGCCCCAAACGGGCATCGGCCTCAGCCTTTTCCTTCTTGGCAGCGCGCTGACCGCAGGAGGGATTTTGCGGAGAAAACAGTAAAAACAAAAACCAAATCTTAAGGGCTCCTCCCCCATCCAACCGGTGGGGGAGGGTTCTTGAATCTTGTTTGATTTGACAAATTGAACATATAATGATATAAATAGCCCTTAAGTATCAATTTGGCACCCCGATTCACTTTAAAGCAGTGGGTGCTCTCCCATCTTATTGCCGCCGGCTTGCTGGCGTTGGCTTTTTATGCGTGCACGCAGGTTTTGGATAACCGCTTGATCATCACCACGCTGGATGTCGGCCAAGGGGACGCGATCCTTATCCAAACCCCTGAACATAAAAACATTCTGATCGACGCCGGTCCGGATGCGACGGTTGTGGACAGGTTGGGCAAACATATGGGGTTTTTTGACAAAACAATTGATTTTTTTGTGCTCACCCATCCCCATGCCGACCATTTTGGGGGCCTGCCGGACATCCTGCAAAAATACCAAATCAAACAAGCGCTGATAACGGGCGTGGCCGCGAGCGACCCCCTTTACACGGAAGCGATACGCACACTGAAAACCCAACATATCCCCATTATTTTTGCGGAAGGCGGGACAGATTGGCAAATAGGGCACGGGACCGTCCTGGACGTCCTTTACCCGCTGGCCGGACAAAGCCTGCTGGGCGCCAAAGCGGATAATCTGAATAACACTTCGGTAGCCATACGGCTGATAAGCCCGGACGGCAAAACAGCGCTTTTAACGGGTGACGCGGAAAAAGAAGAAGAACGGGAAATCCTTTTGGCCAGCCTGGAGATGCAGGCGGATATCTTAAAAGCGGGACATCATGGGAGCCGTACGGCGACATCAGATATTTTTCTGCAGGCTGTCCGGCCGGACACGGTCGTCATTTCCGCCGGCAAAGACAATACTTTCGGCCATCCTCACGCGGAAACATTGGACCGGCTTAAAGGCCTGGACGTAAGGCAGACCGTTTTGGAAGGAGATATTGTTTTATGGTAAAATACCTCTGAACCTTTAACAAAAACACATATGCAAGTTATCCTTCTCGCCGCGGGGCAAAGCACGCGCCTTAGCCCGATCGCGGATAAAAACACGCTTGAATTTTGCGGGCGGCCTTTGATCGAACTGCAGGTGGCAGCCGTCAAGGCGGCAAAACTAAGGGACATTGTGGTTGTCGCCAATAAGTTCAACATGGAGAAAGTGAAAGAGGCGCTAAAAAAATACAACAATATCATTGTGGTGGAGCAAAAAAAACTGGAAGATGGCATGGCAGGCGGGGTGCTGGCCGGAGCGGAAAAAGTAAGCCATAAAAATATTTTGGTGATGAGCGCTAATGACGTTTTCGAACCGGCGCTTTTTGAAAAAATAATCGAGGCTTCCAAAAAAACAGTGGACGGCGTCATACCCGGCAAAAAACCGGAAAGTTATTTCCCCGGCGGCTACCTGAAATTGGACAAACACGATTTCATCACCGAAGTAGTGGAAAAACCGGGCGCGGGCAAAGAGCCCAGCAAATACGTGAATTTGGTCTGCCATGTCTATAACAATTTTCCGGCTTTCGCCGGCTACCTGAAAAAGGCCAAAAGCAAAAAAGATGACAGGTATGAAATGGCGCTTTCGGAATACATCAAAAAAGGCAAAGCCAAAATGGCGCTGTTAAAATACCACGGTTATTGGCAACCCATTAAATACCCGTGGGACGTTTTGGCGCTAATGAGTTTTTATATGGGCAAACAGCAGGCGAAAATAGACAAAAGCGCGAAAATCGCCAAGTCCGCCCACATTAAGGGCGACGTGTATATCGGGCCGAACACGCAAGTGTTCGAAAACGCGGTGATCCATGGCCCCGCTTATATCGCCGAAGGCTGTGTAATCGCCACCAACGCGCTGGTGAGGGAAAGCATGCTGGGCAAAAATTGTGTCATCGGCTTTTCAACCGAGGTAGCACGCAGTTACCTGAACCATGACGTATGGACACATTCCAACTATGTCGGCGACAGCATTATCGACCATAATGTCTCGTTCGGTTCCGGCACGGTTTTGGGCAACCTGCGTTTTGACGAAGGGATTGTAAAAATGAATATCAAAAAGGACAGGTTGGAATCCGGTACCAACAAGTTGGGAGCCTTGATAGGCAGCGGGACCAGGATCGGTATTAACGCCAGCACCAACCCCGGCGTGAAAATCGGCAAAAATTGTTTTATTGGCGGTGGCATGTATATCGACAAAGACATCCCGGACAATAAGATGGTGCTTCTGGAAAATAAGTGGAAGGTGATGGAAAACAAAGTAAATATTGAGGCAGCCAACCGGCAAAAATTCAAAAAGGGTTTAAAATAAAAAGGGGTAGGCGCTATTGACAAAAATTTATCAAATGTTATAATTAGCGCCTTTTACGTAAACCTTTATGCGCTGGCTTTATCGCTTATTGTTGGCTACAGGTATTACCATGCTGATTTTTGGGGTGGTTTTTGCGAAAGAATTTTCGGACGTCCCCGCCACCTACAAGCACTATGACGCCATCACAGCCGTAGCGGACGCCCATATTGTGGAAGGTTATACGGATGGCCTTTTCGCGCCGGAACAAACCATCAACCGCGCAGAGGCCATTAAAATCCTGGTGAGCGCCCATTTCGATAAGGCAGAAATCCGGAATGCCTTAACCTGGCATTGGGAAAAACGCCATCGGTATGTTTGGTTTTTTGACGTTAAAATTTCCGAATGGTACGCGCCTTATGTAGAGATAGGACATAATGAGGGAATCTTACAGGGCGATCCGGATAACCATTTCCGGCCGGCCGATACGGTTAATTTGGCTGAAGGATTAAAAATGGTTTTAGAGGCGTATGGCATCGGCGCGGATGCCGCCATGTTCCAGCCGTCCGCTTTGCTTTATGCAAAAACTGACGACTGGTTTGCCCCTTATTTCGCGTACGCGCTGGATAAACAATTGATTAGCCGGCAAAAATTCTATCACCCGGCCCAGCTGATGACACGAGCGGAATTTTCTGAAATTGTTTACCGGCTTAAGACCATCCAGGAACAGGGCCTGGCGGAATACGCTGAAACCACGCCTATTTTATCGGATGAGTACCGGATTACTATTCCCATTCTCGATATCATTGACGCGCCCATTGGTTTTGGGGACCCTTTTGATGAAGTAAAATCTTTAGAAATCCTTCGGCGTTTTCCTTTAGGACATTACCTGTCCACACCCGACAAAAGGGCTAAAACGGTGCTTTTTGGCCATTCTTCCGGATATTCCTGGGATGCTTCCCCTTACAAACAAGTTTTGCGTAAAATCAATAAATTGCAATCCGGCGACACGCTTTATATCAATTACAAAGAAAAGGGATACGCTTATCAAATTTATAAAACAGAACTGATTCCCGCTAAACAAGATGACCTCCTGATGGCTGACCAAAATAATAATGAACTGGTTGTTTTTACCTGTTGGCCGCCTGATCGGATCGATTACAGATACGCTGTTTTTGGAAAACCTATCTCTTAAATTGTGCATAATAGGTTTTATATCCCTTTAATACATAATGGGTTTTGAACCTGTTTTAAGTAAAACCGCTTATCCAAGCCATTTTTTTAAAACCCCTTCCTTAAGCTATTTTTATTATTTAGTGCACAGTTTTTGCACATTGATTACACAAAATATGACCACTTATGACCAAAATGCTGTTGTGGATTTTTTTAGATCATCCCATAGATTATTTTGGCTTCTGTTGAATAAAATAACGGGTATTCCGTTAATAACAATATTTGTATTCAGTGGGGTTTGTTTTTGTGTAACACTTCAAAAAAGAATGACTTTTTATTGGGGCCACATGTCTCTTATTTTACGTCAACCCCTTCCTATGACGACGATTTTTTTAAAAATATATTTTATAATTACTAAATTGAGTTGCCAAAACAATACAAAAACCATTATGATAAATTTAAATTGAAATTATGCGTTTAACCTGCTCGCAAAAAGATTTATTAAGCGCCCTTGTTTTAACCGGCAAGGCTGTTGGAGTGAACAGCACTCTTCCTATTTTGAATAACGTGCTTCTTAAGGCGGAAGGGAAAAAGTTATATTTCACTACCACCAACCTTGAAATTGCCATTTCTTATTGGATTGAAACTAATGTAAAAAATGAAGGGGAAATTACCCTTCCTTCCAAACTTTTCACCAATTACATCAATTATCTTAAGGATGATAAGGTTGATATTTCCGCGGAAGATGGAAATATGGTGATTTTGAAAACAAGCGATTCCACCACAAAAATTAAAGGGGTGCCCGCATCGGAATTTCCCCCCATCCCCACCATCGAAAAAGAAGCTGAATTTTCCCTTCCTGTCAAAACCCTTAAAGAAGCCATTCGTCATGTGGTCTTTGCCGCCGCCATGAATACCACCCGCCCCATCCTTTCCGGGGTTTGTTTTTTGGTTTCCAAAAATGAATTAAAAATGGCTACGACCGATAGTTACAGGCTGGCTGAAAAAACCTTACCCCTTTCCAAAACCAGCGGTGATATTACCTGTATTATCCCCGCCAAAACCATTTATGAAGTTGGTTCTATTTTGGATGCCCTCAGTGGCGATGACCTGGTGGATGTTGTTATTTCAAAAAATCAGGTTCTTTTTACTGTTGGTGCCGTCAAACTGATTTCCCGCCTTATTGAAGGGCAATTTCCCAATTACGGGCAAATTATTCCTAAAACCAACAAGAGCCAGATTATTTTCAACATCCAAGATTTGATTTTAGCCCTCAAAAGGATTAATATTTTTGCCAAAGAAAATAATAATAAGGTTATTTTTCGCATCAAAAGTGATGCGACCACCCTCACCACCGACACTACCCAATATGGTGAAGGTGAGGTGGTTTTGACCCCAAAAACCAAAGGCGAGCCCAATGAAATCGCCCTTAATTCCCAATATCTCCTGGATGCCCTTAGCAACATCGGTGGCGAAGAAATCCAATTTGAAGTAGGCGACAAAACCACCCCTGTGGTCATCCGGCCAAAAGGCAAAAGTGATTATATCCATATCATCATGCCGCTTAAAATTTAGTTTTTCCGGTGAATCTTTATCCTTATTTTCCCCCCGGGGCACACCGCGATATTTTCGGTGCCTTAACGTCCAATTCCCCCTTGGTCCTTTCCGGCGTAGGTAACATTTCCGCTAAGGGTTATTTTGTCGGTGACCTTTTAAACCACCAGGAATCCAGGAATGTTTTCTGGATCGCCAATGATAACCGTGACATTTATGAGTTGCGCAACAATTTACCCTTTTGGGCGGACAAACCCATTGTCGCCTTGGACAACCTGTTGGCGGAAAACCAGGACGATTATCGTGTGACGGAAATGATAGCCGGTATCCACTATGGCGGCGGCAAGATATATTTGCTTAACCACAAAGACATCCACTTGCCCATGCCCGCCTATGCGGAGATCGCGGAATCGGGCGTTATGGTAACCGTGGGGCAGGAGATGCGCACTGTTGAATTTTTTAATAAATTAATCCAAATGGGATACAGGCCCAGCGCGGATGTTTCCCTGAAAAAAG
>JAFGNE010000004.1 GCA_016927155.1 Candidatus Peregrinibacteria bacterium | reverse complement strand
TTTTTTTTTGTCTATTGTAAAGTTTTGACAGGGTGAACATTTGTTTACTATACTTTTGGCATATTTAGAATTTAACTTAATTTTATTATGAATAAGAAGCTGGATGCCATTAAAGTGGCCTTGTCCCAGATCGAAAAGAATTTCGGCCAGGGCACCATCATGAAGCTGGGCGATGCGGTCAAGGCAAAGGTGGAAACCGTTTCCACCGGTTCCATTTCGTTGGATAAAGCCCTGGGCGGCGGTATCCCCAAGGGCCGGATCGTTGAAATTTTCGGTCCCGAATCTTCCGGTAAAACCACGCTTGCCCTCCATATCATCGCCGAAGCGCAAAAAGCGGGCGGTTCCGCCGCGTTTATCGACGCCGAACACGCGCTCGACCCCGAATACGCCAAGCGCATCGGGGTGCACACCGATGAACTTTTGCTTTCCCAGCCGGATAACGGCGAACAGGCGCTTGAAATCGTCGAAACCCTTACAAGGTCCGGCGCCATCGACGTGATCGTTATCGATTCCGTGGCCGCCCTTACCCCCAAGGCCGAAATTGAGGGCATGATGGGCGATTCCCACATGGGCTTGCAGGCGCGCCTCATGAGTCAGGCCCTGCGCAAGCTCACTTCCATCATTTCCAAAACCAACACTACCGTTATTTTCCTCAACCAGCTGCGCATGAAAATCGGCATCATGTTCGGCAACCCCGAAACCACCACAGGCGGCAACGCGCTCAAATTCTATTCGTCCGTCCGGCTGGATATCCGCGCCCTCGATAAAATCGACGGCGGGTCGTCCGAAAGCGCCAAAGAGGTCACGGGCCGAAAAGTGCGCGTCAAAGTCGTCAAAAACAAAGTCGCCCCGCCCTTCAAGCAGGCCGAGTTCGACATCATGTGGAGCGAGGGCATCAGCCGCTCCGGCGACCTTCTGGATACCGCTGTCGCCAACAATATCATCACCAAATCCGGCGCCTTCTTCACCTACAAAGTCACCAAAATCGGTCAGGGCCGCGAAAACGCCAAGCAGTTTTTGAAGGATAACCCCAAGATATTCGACGAAATCGCCGGCAAACTGGTCGTTTCCGACGTAAAGCCCGCCGAAAAACAAGATGAACTTGTTCCGGGCGCGGCCGAAAAAAAGCCGGTTACGGCCCGCAAAAACCCCGAATTCAAAAAAGCCGCCTAAACCGCCCTTTTAACCTTAAACTTTAAGCCCAGTGGCGAAAACTACTGGGTTTTTTGTAAACCGGATTACTATATTCTTTCCTCTCTCCCGTTCGACTTACTTTTTACTATACTTTCATATACGCCCTCTTTTTGTCCGGCCAAAAGGGGCAAATTCAAAAATGTAAACCCAAAGGAGTATCCGCGACAGCGGGGAAAGAATATACAAAACCTTGCCACGGTTTTCCAAAACGGCTACACTGATTTAGCCCAAATAAATACAAAAACCGATAGGAAGGAAAGCCCTGTCATTTTGTTATTTTCTTATGGCCGATACCTCCCGAATCCCGCCGCACAGCAAAGAGGCCGAACAGTCCGTTCTGGGGTCGGTCCTCATTGATAAGGACGCCATTATCAAGATCATCGACCTTATTTCGCCGGACGATTTTTATTACGACATCCACAAAATGGTTTATGAGGCGATGGTGGACCTTTATAACCGCCATGACCCTATCGACCTTTTAACTTTGGCCAATGTTCTTGAGGAAAGGAAACAGATTGAAGTCATTGGCGGGCCGGGGTACCTGGCGGAACTTACGTCCATTGTCCCTACGGCCACCCATGTGTTCAAATACGCGCAAATCGTTAAAAACAAGGCCACCCTGCGGAAAATGATCCGTGCGGGAAATGTAATTATGGCGTGCGGTTTCAATGAAAACGAAGAAGTCCCCAACCTGCTTGAAACCGCCGAAAAAGAGGTGTTTGGCATTTCCCAGTCCTTTTTGAAAGACCGCTTCGTGCACATACGCGATATCCTGACGGCGCGGTACGAAGAATTCGCCGCGCTCCACGTGGCCGATGAAAAAGATAAGGTTAAAGGCATTCCCACGGGATACCGCGGATTGGATAGTATCCTTTCCGGCCTCCAGCCGGCGGATCTTGTCATTGTGGCGGCCCGCCCCAGCATGGGCAAAACCGCCCTTGCCCTTTCCATCGCGCAGAAAATATCCATTGAATCCTCCAAAAAACGCACCATCGGCATTTTTACGCTGGAAATGTCCAAGGAACAGTTGGTTGACCGCCTTTTTTGCTCGCTATTGGGCGTCGATTCCTGGAAACTCCAGCACGGCCGCCTGGAAGACAAGGATTTCCAGAACATGGGCCCCGTGATGGATATCCTCAGTCAGTCCCCGATTTTCATTGATGATTCCGTGGGCACGTCCATCGCGGAGCTTCGGGCCAAGGCCCGCCGCCTGCAGATGGAGCATGGGCTCGACCTGATCATCGTCGATTACCTCCAGCTGATGTCTACCGGCAATATGGCGTACGCCGGAAACCGCGTGCAGGAAATTTCGGAAATTTCCCGTGCCCTCAAATCCCTAGGCCGCGAACTCCATGTGCCGGTCATCGCCCTTTCCCAGCTGTCGCGCGCCGTGGAGCTCCGCAACCCAAAAATCCCCCAGCTTTCCGATTTGCGCGAATCCGGCTCTATCGAACAGGACGCCGACGTGGTGATGATGCTTTACCGTAAAGATTACTATGAGGAAAACCTCACCGAAGAGGAAAAGGGCATAACCGAAATTTTTATCCGTAAGCACCGTAATGGGCCGGTGGGCCGCGCGGAACTGCGCTTCGACAAATCCCAGATGCGCTTTTACGACGTCGACCGCAAACACGCCTTTGAAGAATAATTATGGAACACGTTCCCCATCTCATTTCTGTTTTTAGCTGGGCCACGATCGCCTTTCTTATCACGTTGCTCCTGACGCCTTTTTACCTTAAATGGGCGCAAAAATTAAAGTTGGGCAAACAGATCCGCGATACCGCCATGACGGGTGAAAAGGCGGAAATTTTTCACGAGATGCACGCCAAAAAAATCGGCACGCCCACCATGGGCGGGGTTATCATGTGGGGGTCTGTCCTTTTAACCATCCTCCTTTCCCGCGCGCTGGCCCTGTTTGGTTTCATTCCCAAGTCGCTTCTCGACCGCGGCGAGGTGTACTTGCCCCTTTTTACCCTGGTGGCTGTGGGTTTACTCGGCGCTGTGGACGATATCTTCAACGTGAAAGGAATCGGTGGCATCAAAGGCATCAAGGCGCGGCCGAAATTTTTGCTCCTCACGCTTTTTGCTGTCGTTGGCGCCTGGTGGTTTTACTACAAGCTCGGATTTTCCAGTATCCATATTCCCCGCTGCGGCGATTTTAATATCGGCCTTTGGTACATCCCGCTTTTTATACTGGTCATCGTTTCCACGGCCAATGCGGTCAACATCACCGACGGGCTGGACGGGCTGGCGGGCGGGCTCCTTATCCTCGCGCTCACCGCTTTCGGCGTTATCGCGTTCGCGAAGGGCCTCTTCATTCTTGCCATTTTTTGCGGCGTGCTTATCGGGTCGCTTCTGGCTTTTTTATGGAACAACGTGCCGCCGGCGCTTTTTTATATGGGCGATACGGGCGCGCTGGCGTACGGCGCTACCTTGGGCGTGATGGCCATGATGACCAATTCGCTCGTTGTCCTCTTTTTCGTCGGGGCGATTTTTATTGTTGAAACGCTTTCAGTCATCATCCAGGTCTTTTCCAAAAAGTTTTTAGGGCGGAAGGTTTTTCTTGTTGCGCCCCTTCATCACCATTTTGAAAAAAAGGGCTGGGGAGAATCAAAAATCACCATGCGTTTTTGGATCCTGGGCGCCATGTTCGGCGGCATCGGCCTAATTATCGGCCTTTTGGGGATGGGGACGGTCTAATCGGCAAAGGAAGATAGTATAAAAAGGTTGAATTTTAGGTTGTTTTTTGTTATAATAATAAGATTTATAAAAAATAAAAATATGATTGAGCTTGTCCCTAAAAAGCCCGCGGATGAAGAAGGAAAAGAACCTGCGCAAAAGGCGCAGGAGGCGGATATCCTGGAAGAATATGTTTTGGTGCCCGTCAAAAAAGGTCCACCGCCTTTACCGGCTTCGGTACTCCCGGAAATTTCAAAGGAGTATGTGGAATTGCAAAGGGCCCTCGACAGCCTGGAAATGAGCATCCGGGCCAATGAGCATTTTGGCGGCCTTTTTACGCCTAATGACACCATTTACTGGAATAACAGGGAATGGGAATTGAACATGAAAAACCACGCCCTATGGATCCGGATGTTAAAAATAGAAAGAAAAATCATTCCGGAAGACGCCAAGAAGCTGGCAGAAGCCATTTCGAAATACATGGAATATGCCAGTGATACTTTTTCACTTATTGCGGCCAATAAAAATTTTTACAAAAAATACGCTGAGGTTGTTAAACAATTGCGTGCCAAACCCGGCCTTGGATCATACCTTTTGGGGGCGGTGGCCAAAGGTAAGAATTTAGGCTTCCATAAACCCGATGAAACTTTGTCGGCAGCCATAAAAGTTTTTGAACATTGGTATCCGACCATCATACTGGCCAAGAATCCCCAATCTTTCCGGGACAATTATTACCGTCTTTTAAATCTCCGTACCGAATTCGACCTTATCGTGAGCGCTTTTGAAGGCGCTTTGGTAGCGGATGATATTCGAACGAAAGCGGCTGAAATTATCGGACAAACGCCGGAAATGGCGCAAAGTCTTGGATTTGAAAAAAAGCCGGAGGAAGCCTTAAAAGTGCCAGGCATTCCCGAAAAAGCCGATAATGAAGAATTCACCGAAACATACACAGGAACCTGATTATTGCATCCACGTCGTATCCGCGACTCTCTTTAAGGTGGCGTAAAAGGCCGCTTCCCTGATTTTTTTCATGATGTCACAGGCCGTTTCAGGGCTTTCACCATTTTCTTCAAATTGCCTGAATAAAACGGTCGCCGCCTCTTTTACTTCGGGATCCGGACTTAACAGGGCATCGGATAATTTTTCATAGAGGTCGTTAATGGCCGTTTCAGGATTCTGGCCTATTAAATGCGCAGAAACATAAGAAAGGGAATTTCCCATATAAATTGGGGTCATGGGAATTATTTTATAATATATTTAAAAAAAAGCAATAGGTTTTCCGAAAGCCCTTTCCGCTACCTTGTTTTTAAGGTGAAAATTTGATATAATAAATAGATAAATTATATTCATGGATAAATCCCCCCAATCCGCGGGCATTCCTGAAAACCTGAAGGCGAAAAGCGTGGTCTTTGATGAGAAAACGAAGCGGGAGGCCACGAAGCTTGGTTTTTTCCAGAAGCTGAAACTCACGCTTTTTCCCGCTTACTCCAAGGCCGCTAAAACAGCAAAACCCGCCACAGCGGAACCCGCCACGGCAAAATCCGTCCCCTCGGTTTCCGCGGCGCCCCGGAAAACGGAAGCGCAGGAAATCCGTGAAGCGGAAAAAATTTACCGCCAGGGCCTGGCCACCATCAAAGACCTCATCGCCCCTTCCGCTATGGAGTTCCTGTCGGACAAGCTGCGGGTAAGCGGGGTGATCGCCAAAAGTTTCTTCGTGTACGCGTATCCGCGTTACATCGAGGCCAATTGGATTTCGCCGGTCATCAACTTCGACGTTTCGATGGACATCTCCATGTTCATATACCCCACCAGCAGCATGAAGGTGATGAAATTCCTCAAAAATAAAGTGGCCCAGCTGCAATCCACTATGCGCATGGAACAGGAAAAGGGGATGGTGAGCGACCCGGCTTTGGAAACCGCTTTGCAGGATGCCGAAGAGCTCCGGCGCGACATCCAGCGCGGAGAGGAAAAATTTTTCCAATATGCCCTTTATTTCACGGTGTACGCGGACGATGAGGAAAAATTGAAAAAGATACAGACCCGCCTGGAAAGCGCGCTTGGCGGAAAGCTGGTGCTCACCAAAAGCGCCGACATCCAGCAGGAACACGGCTTTAATTCCTGTTTGCCCCTTTGTAAAGACGAACTCGAAGTGAACCGCAACATGAACACAAGCCCGCTTTCCACCACTTTTCCTTTCAGTTCCGCGGAACTCACGTCTAATGAAGGCATCCTTTACGGCATTAACCGCCATAACGACGGCCTTATTATTTTCGACCGTTTTAAGCTTGAGAACGCCAATTCGGTGGTTTTCGCCAAATCCGGTGCCGGTAAATCTTATACGGTTAAGTTAGAAATCCTCCGTTCCATGATGCTCGGCACCGATGTCATTATCATTGACCCGGAAAACGAATACGAGGCGCTGGCCGATACGGTTGGCGGCACATACCTGCGCGTTTCTTTAAATTCCAACCAGCGTATCAACCCGTTTGACCTGCCTCTTGCCATGGGTGATGAAGGGGAAAAGCCGGGCGATTTATT
>JAFGNE010000039.1 GCA_016927155.1 Candidatus Peregrinibacteria bacterium | reverse complement strand
CCAAAAACCGCCTGGCGTACGACCAGGCCATCCAGTCGCTCGATCCGGCCCAGTGTGAGCCGATATCCGATGAGGAGCTGAAAGAAGCCTGCAAAACCGACGTTTCCGCCCGCGCGGAGGCCAAAGAAGCCGTTCCGCGGGAGGGATAATTCGCCTTTACTTTTCTTTTGCCGCGCCCTAAAATCAAATTCTCTTTCGATGAAAGGGATGAATTTTAGTTTTTAATTTAATTTATTATGTTAACCAAAGACGACAGAAGGTTTATTGCCACCCTTGTCACGGACATTGTCACTGACAGGGTCGGCGGGCTGGATAAAAAGCTTTCAGCCAGGATCGACGGGCTGGATAAAAAAATCGATGGCGTGAATGCCAGTCTTTCCGAGCAGATCCGCCATAACGGCGTACTGATCGAAGACATCCAAAGCGACCTTAAGGGAGTGGCCGAGAAAATCAGTTTTATGGATGAGCGCCTTATCCGCGTCGAAAATGATGTAACGGAAATCAAGGAAACCATCTTCGATTATCCCATCCTGCGCGAGACGGTGAAAAAGCACAGCCGCCTTTTGGCCGTAAAATAGGCGCGCCCATCAATTAGGGTAAGTATTATTAAGTCCTTATTGTAATAAAGGGCGTCTTTTGTTAAAATCCACAATGGTAAGTTCCCTTTAAACAAACACCAAAATTTTCCGCAAGTGGCAACGCGTCATCGCCGGGCTGGTCGTAGCCGTTTTTATGGCTAATCACCTTCAGTATTTCGAGGCAAGACTTTTCCATGTGCCCAAGGCGTACGCGCAAGGGGCCTCATCTTCTGCGGCGCCAGCTCCTGCCGCAACCAAAAAACTCGGCCTGATCGCGGTACTGGCGGAAAACAGCTTGCTGGATGACACGAAACGTTACGCGTCCGGCGGCGATTCCGCCACGCTCCGCGAGCGTATTTTCGCTTACACCCAAAACGCCCAAAACCGCATCCCGCATTCGCAGGCTTTTGTCATGGGGGTCGATTCCGATGAATCCACTTTCAAAATCGCCACGGTCCTTGAAAAAATGTACAACGAAGGGGTGGACAGCGACCTCCTGGACGCCAATAAAATTAACGATGACGCGGTAAAAGAAGAGGATAATACTCTGATCGGCGTGGTGCTCATCGGTAATGTTCCCGTGCCCGTGGTGCACGAGGAAGACGGTACGGCCCATCCCAGTTTGTACCCGTACACCGATTTTTACCGCAAGCGGTACATTTACAACTGGCAAACCGACCGTTTTGAGGCCAATGCCGATTCCGCCGTCTTAAAACCGGAAATCTGGCACGGGGTCATTGTGCCGCCGTCAAAAAACGAGGCAAAAGCGCGCCAGGAATTGGCGGAATATTTTTACAAAAACAATGAATATTCCCGCGGTAATCCCGATTACGCCCAATTTGAACGGCGCCTGCTTTACGCCAATTTTCCCCTCACGGAAAAAAGCCTGAATTTCATTGATTTTCGCAATTACGAACGCTACCTGAAATACATGGAAGAAATGGTTTTTGGCCGCTACAACAAAAATCTGTTCAGGGAGGTCATCAAAGAGGCGGCCATTGACCAGCAGCCGGATGTGCCGCCGGAAGAAGTCCAGCCGCTTATTGATGACGAATCACTCAAGAACATTCCGGACACCATGACGGAAATCATGATGAGGAGTTATACCGCCAACCTTGAAACAGGGCTGAAAAATTACAGGGGAAAGCTCAATGAAATCCTGAAAAAATCGGGCCGCTGGGTGGCCGGCCAGACGGATACGCCTACCTCCCTTGTCACGGTGCGCGATGAATACGCCAAATACAGTCTGTATGTGAAACAGTTGGCCTTAGAGTCTTTTATTGATGCTGAAATCCGGAAGGTGATGGACGCGCAGACGCAGGGGATCGACCTTATTTCGGGAGCCACATTGCGCATCAAGCTGGAAACCGATTTGGGCGACCAGAACCATGAGTCTTATTTCCGTTCTTTTGTGGACGGCCAGGAAGTGGCTTCCATGGAATCGGCCGGGCAGTGCGGCATGTACCGTGGGCAACGGAAAGAACCCACGCAAACGGTGCTCCGGAATAATTCCGTTTATGTGGAAGCTAACCGCATGTACAACCCAAGGACCCTTCTCGCGCCGCCGCAGGATGAGGACGGCGAATACGATGAGGACTGGGAGCTCAAAAAAGACCCGGCTTACATCATGTACGCCGGTTGCACGGCCAACAACGCTACACGGATGGATTATGATGACACAGAGGAAGACATCCATTTGCATCAGCGGCCGGAATTTTGCAGGCCGGATGAGGCGATGAAGCCGCTTTTTGATATCACAGGAGCAAAAGAAGCCAACGCTTCCGTGCCGGAATATGAGGGGGAAAGCGGGTGCGATTTAAACCGCATGCATTTCCAAATCGGCAGCAAAGAACCGGCGGATTTCCGCGGCAATGAAAATTATTTGGATTATGTTGAAGACGAGTATGATAAAACGGCCATCGGCGTTTCCCTGTTCAGCCAGGATGTGGGCGAAGTGATTCATGAAGCGTACAACAAGCTGGTTTCCCGCGGGAAGTTGCAGCCCCTTGCGGATTCCTCCATGCGCCCTATG
>JAFGNE010000038.1 GCA_016927155.1 Candidatus Peregrinibacteria bacterium | reverse complement strand
GCTACATCCGCTAACAGCTGTTTATACGGTTCCGCTGCCACAACCTACGAGGCAACGCTCCACCCACATTTGCCACTGGTGAGCCTTCGGCATATTATACCAGTGGACAAACATCGCATAAACGCGGACGTTAGCTGAAATATTCCTTTTCTTTCTTTAAATTTATTTTTATATTTAATACATTAAAGCTAGACTAATACTAATTAACAAATAACAATAAAGTTATGTCTAAAAAAATTTTAATTACGACACTTTTTATTATGCTTCTTTTTTCTGTCAGCTTTCTTTCTGGATGTGGAAAAAAAACCAATGAAAATTTTGTTAACTTGCGAAATAATTGTTGCCAAGAGTGTGTGAGTTATATTCATACATTTGATGATGAAAAAAGTTGCTTAGATAATCCTAATATTAGTGATGAGTGCCTCAATTTTTTTGAAGAAAATAAAGACGAAAATTGTTTATATATAGCCTCAAAAAAAGATTCTTTTACAAAAAAATCATCGCTTAAAAATTTTGAAGATTTATACAAAGACAAAGAATGGGCTGGAAATATTTTTTATAAAGGCGAAACACAATTGGGACCAAGTAAATTAATACGGGAATATAATATGTCAATAAAAAAAATGTACGTGCAATCGGACGGGTCTATTAATGGAATAATGACTTTGGATTCAGTAAGTATTGCAGACTTAGCTTCTGGCGAAAATGTGGTAGAAGGAATTCCAATAACATTTAAGATAGTTGGTAAAATTTATGAGGACGAAAATGAAATTTCTTTTGAGATTGATCCTTCCGACCCTAATTATAAAAGAGAATTTAAAACATTTTGGGATTTAGAGCCTGAACCATTTCGGGGTGAAGATATAAGCTTAGGAGAGATAATCCAAACAACTGGATTAACTGTTGGCAGTAATTTTAAAAACGAAAACAACCAAATAATTATAAAAGATTCTCTTTCTGGTGATGGAAAACATTATAGTATAACGGAAGGAAAATTAAATTTAAGCAATTAATTTTGGAAAAGGAATACATCGGCTAATGAAACGTTATACGAAGTATTCCCTATTAACCCCCTATTCAGGCGGATTATACGAAATAAAAAAATAGCCCTCTTCAAACCCCTTATACCACCTCCGTCAAAAAGATATTTTTTCGCGCGCAAAAATTTTCTGATACAATGAAGCCGTATCATTTATCTTTTACAACCATGAAAGGATTCAACACTAACATTGAAAAAGACACGCTTGATAACAGTAATTTCCGCAAGGTCCTTTACACCGCCAAACATTGCCAGCTGGTGCTGATGAGCCTGAAGCCGAAGGAAGAAATCGGCATGGAGGTCCATCCGGACAACGACCAGTTTTTCCGCTTTGAGCAGGGCGAAGGCAAAGTGATCATCGACGGCCATGAATACGCGGTCAGCGACGGCTCCGCCATTATCGTTCCCTGCGGCGCCCAGCATAATGTGGTCAACACCTCGGCCACGGAAGAACTAAAGCTTTACACCATTTACTCCCCCGCCCACCACAAAGACGGCATCGTGCGCGAAACCAAAGCGGAAGCCGAGGCGAATGACGCGGAATTCGATGGCGTGACAACGGAATAACTATCGGTTCAGCGCGTACGCCGCCACCCCGAATGCCACCGAAACATTAAGCGATTCCTTTTTGCCGCGCATGGGGATTTCAACAATCTTATCCGCCAGCTTTAGGAGCGCCGGAGCAACACCCTCGATCTCGTTCCCCAAAATCATGCACACAGGGTAGCGGGGCCTGAATTTAAGGATATCAACGCTTTTTTTGGCGCGTTCCAGCGCGACAACCTGAATCCCCTCTTTCTTAAGACGTTTTATAAGCGCCACGGGATCTTTGTGGTATTCCCACGGCACGAATTCATCGGCACCGAGCGCGGTTTTGCTGATATCGGGCCGCGGCGGGCAGCCGGTATAGCCGGTAAGGTAAATTTTTGAAATGCCGGCGCCGTCCGCCGTACGGAAAATAGAACCAATGTTAAATAGGCTACGGATGTTGTGCAGGAGGACATAAACTTCTTTCTTCATCGCATCAGATACATGGAATGGGGGTTGTACAGCACTTTTGACCTGATCACGTTATCGGCCTCTTCCGCGCCTTTGGCGAAATGCCACACAATGCCGTAATGCAC
The DNA here is from genome assembly GCA_016927155.1 of Candidatus Peregrinibacteria bacterium. Classification (GTDB taxonomy): domain Bacteria; phylum Patescibacteriota; class Gracilibacteria; order UM-FILTER-43-11; family UM-FILTER-43-11; genus JAFGNE01. Next base: position 6,673 of record JAFGNE010000038.1, on the reverse strand, counting down.
ACCGTTCACTATTTCACCCGCGTGGCTGTTCAAAGCGGCTTTTTTGCTTTCCCCGACAAAATCGCCCCTGTCACAGGCCAGGATGCCTCCGGCAAGATCCAAAGGATCGGGAACCAACCCTTTCTCTTTGTCATAGCGGTATGTACCGTTTTTGGTGCGCACATGGACGGTTTCCTTATTCAGGTTGGCCAGTTCGCCAGTGGCGATCAGCTTTTTGACGGCCTCGCCGGGATCCTGGCCTTTTTTGAGCGACACGCCGTAATAAATATAACGATCCAGGGCCACTTTATACCCCTTGCGGTTAAGCGCCTCTTCTATTGTCCTTTCCGCGTTATCGGTGATGATAAGACGCACAAAAACATCAAGGTCGGCGTGGTTCCATTCCCTCACATCATCAGCGCATTCATAAGAACCAAGAGGCTTGTAATCGGCCTTTTTTTTGCCTTCAATCCATTTTTTAATGGACTGGAAAACCGGCGTGCCATTGCCCAACGGGTCGCGCTCGGGGTGCGGCATGATGGCCATCACGTTTCCGGCGGGATTGCATAAGGCGGCAATGCTTTCTGTGGCACCATTGGGAGTGATGGGGAAATCAGGGCTGACCACCCCTTTCTCATCACAATATTTGAATAAAATCTGGTTATTGGCTTCCAATTGTTTCAGTACATCCGGCGGCACCACAAACCGCCCTTCGCCATGAGCCATGGGGATATAAATAAGTTCGTCAAAATCATTAAAGGCCGAACGGCCAACAGGCGCCACGTTTTTCAGGTGGACCCAAATGTTATAAAAACCGGTATCCACAATCTCATCGCCTTTTTTCATCTCGTTCCACGCAAGCGCCACAGCCAGGGCCTTGTTGTCGAAGCCGGGAATCAGGCCTGTTTCTACCAGGATCTGCGCGCCGTTGCAGACGCCAAGGATAATTTTACCTTTATCCGCCTCCTCTTTCAGAATTTCGGTAATGGGATCCTGCGCCGCCACCACACCGCTCCTGCCCCTGTCCTCATAGCTGAAACCGCCGGCAATGCAATAGCCGTCGAATTCATCAAGCCGCGTGCGGCTGAGAATGCCCGGGTCGTTCCAAAGCACCATCTCGGCTTCCATACCATTGCGCTTAAAGGCGCGCACGGACTCGTCTTCGCAATTGGTTCCGGGAAACGAAATGACGCCAAACTTGATCATGGGGGCAAAAGATAGGTTGCGCAACAACAATATCATTTGAAAGCCCGTGCGACAACCAGCCCGTACACTTTTTTAAACCCGTTTTCCTTCAAAACCTTGGCGCAGTTTTCCAGGGTGGCACCGGTAGTGCACACGTCGTCCACAATAAAATAAATGGATTTTCCGGGTTCAAATTTATGAACACATTTTTTGTTCAAAATAAAGGCGTTTTCCAGGTTGGCATGCCTTTCCTTTTTGGTCAGTTTCGCCTGCTGGGCGGTGTGGCGCACGCGTGCAAGCAGTGGAATAATTTCGACCCTATCCCCCATCCTCTCACCTACCGCCCGGCCGATCACCTCCGCCTGGTTAAACCCGCGGTAATTCAGGCGTTTCGGGTGCAGGGGGACGGGGATCAAAATAATCTTTCCGTTTTTGGCCATACTAAGCTGCCCCAGTTTTTCAGATACCAAATCAGCAAAATAAGCCGCCAATTCCCGGGTGAACTTGTATTTGAACTGCTGGATGGCTGCCTGGATACCCGGATTTTTTGCGTAATCAAGCGCGTAAATAACGCCATCCATATAAGCAAATTCTTTCGGCAAACGGACGAAAGAGGGCCTGGGCCGGATTTTTCTCTTTTTAAAAGCCCGTACGCAGTCCTCACATAAAAACGCGCCTTCCTTCTTGCAGGAAGCACAGGTGGGAGGGAACAAGGTATCCAGGAGAAAAGTGATGATCCTCATTCCGTAAAAAATAAAAATGGGGATTATTGTACAACATCTTTTTTAAATTGTCCAGTTTTTTATACAACACCCCAAGCCATGCTGTGCTAAAATCCCCCTGTCCTTTAAGCAAATTCCCCATGTTCCAAAAACTGGCTTTCCTCAGCGGTTATGTCATTCCGGCTGAAATTGTGATCTCCCTCATCCTTTCGCTCCTCATCCTCGTGCAGAACAAGGAAGGTGGTTTGGGGCAGGCGTTCGGCGGCAGTGGCGGCAGTTTTCAGGCCACCCGGCGCGGCACGGAAAAAGTGATTTTCAATGCCACCATCGTGTTCGCGGCCCTGTTTGTGGTCGTTGCCCTGCTCATCATCCTGGTGCCGTAATAAAGGCCCATGAAAATCATCCGCCATTTCAGCAAGGTTGAAAAAATCGCGGTCGCTTTTTTGGGGCTGGCGGTTCTTGTAAGCGGTTTACAGATCGGTTTCGCCTTTTATGACGAATACGCGGACATAACGCCCGTGGAAGGAGGCATGTACACGGAGGGGGGTGTGGGCAGCATTGACCTCATTAATCCTGTCCTTGTCCGGCAGGGGTCATTGGCGGACGACATCGCGAAACTGGTTTTTTCAGGACTGACGAAATATGATACGAAAACAGGGGAGATCGTGCCGGACCTCGCCGATTTTAAGGTCTCGGGAAACGGGAAAGAATACACGTTCGTCATTAAGGAAAATGCGAAATGGCACGACGGCAAGCCCGTTACGGCCGATGACGCCCTTTTTACCTATAATTCGGTTATCCGCGACCCCGCGTTTAAAGGGGCCGCCCTCGATTATAATGATTACAGCGGCATACGGGCGGTTAAAATCGACGGCAGGACACTGCAATTCCTTCTGGAAAAATCCGATTCTTTTTTCCTGGTCAAAACAATGACGGGCCTTTTGCCGAAACACCTGCTGGAAAACCAGCCCGTGGAAGCCCTGGAACAGTCATTGTTCAATTACGCGCCCGTCGGCTCAGGACCTTACCGGTTCGTCACCTTAAACCGGATGGCCGACCACGACGAAGTCAGCCTGCAGGCTTTTGAGGATTATTACGGGGAAAAACCCCATATCAAGAATATCCTTATAAAAGCTTTTTCCGCGTTCAAGGACCTTTACAAAAAACGCTCTGAATTGGACGGCATCCGCAGCGTCCCTGCCGATTACCGCGGAAAAATCCTGGAACGGGGGTCTTTGGCGCTTGAGTATTACCGCCTGCCCCAATATGTGGCGGTTTTCATCAACAGCGAATCCCCCAAACTGAAAAACAGCAACGTGAGACTGGCCCTTCAGCTGGGCACCGATAAGGAAGGCATCGTGAAAACCATCGGGGAAACAAAAATGGTGGACACGCCGCTTTTGGAAATCGACCAGGAAAACTGGGTGAACCAGTACAGCATCAAAAAAGCCAACGGCGCCCTTTTTGAAACCGAATGGCAGATCCCGAACAAGGAAGAGGTCTTAAAAACAGTCGAAAAGCCCGCGGAAAAAGAGGAAGAGCCTGAAGAAAAAAAAGGGCCGGAAGAAGACACAGCGGCCGTTTACTACATCAACAGCCCGAATGAGGGGAAGGATTTCCAGACGAATTCGGACTTCGTGACCATAACCGGCACCGCGCCCAAAGGCACAAAAGAAATTTGGGCGGATGACTATAAGCTCGCAAAATATTCCCCGGGCGACCCCGGCTGGAGCTACATCGCCGCCGCGAAATACGATAACCTGAAAAAAGGAAAAAACATCTTTAAGATTTACGCCGTAAGCGCGAAAGGGGAAAAAGAGATTATCGACTCTATCGCGATCACATACGGCCCGCCTGTCGCCGGCAAAGAAGAGCTTGAAAAAATACAGGAAGAAAATGAAGGGGCGGCCACTTTGCCTTTCCGCATGAACAAACAAGGCGAAACGCTCACCTTGAACCTGGTCACTGTCAAAACGCCGGAAACTTATGGTAAGGTGGCGGAAATGCTGAAAGAACAATGGAAAAAGATCGGCGTGGAGGTGAATGTGGAAATCCTGGAATCCGGCTCCTTCCAGGAGCGGCTGGCCAAACGGGAATATGATTTATTGATTTTCGGCCAGAACCTGGGCTATAATCTCGACGCCTATCCGTACTGGCACAGTTCCCAGGCCAAAGCCGGCGGCTATAACCTTTCCAACTTCAAAAACTTCGTAGTAGATAGCCTGCTGGAAAAGGCGCGCCTGGAACGCGATGAAGAAGACCGTAAAAAAACGCTCACGGACATCCAGAAAATCATCAACACCGAAGTCCCTGCCATCTTTCTTTACAGCCCCACTTACGCGTTCGCCCTGTCGGAAAAAATCCAAAACGCCTCTTTCGACAACCTGGCCACCCTCAGCGACCGCTACTCGCGCATCGGCGACTGGTACGCGCGATCCCAGAGGAAACTGAAAAAAGGCGTAGGGCCTGTAACCCTCCTTACCTGGCTGATCAAGCAATTTTAACCCCTTAATTCCCTTACTAAAATGAAACTGATTCTTACGAAACGCGTCCCCAAACTCGGCGAAAATTGGGAAGTGGTGAACGTCAAAGACGGTTACGCCCGCAATTTCCTCTTGCCCCAGAAACTGGCCCGTCCCGCCACTCCCGCCCTCATCAAAAAGGCGGAAGCGGTCAAGGCGGAACGCCTGAAAAAACTTGAGGAAGTCATCGCCAAAGCGAAGGAAGTGGCTGAAAAACTGGAAGGCACCGTCCTCTCCTTTAAAAAGAAATCCCGCGAGGGCAAACTGTACGGTTCGGTCACGGAAAAGGAAATCATTGAAGCCCTGGCCGCCGAATGCAAAGTGGAAATTTCCAAAGAAATGGTCAAAATCGGCAAGCCCGTCAAAACCCTCGGTGAGCATAAAATCACCTTGCACCTGGCCGAAGGCGTGGAAGTGAAAGTGAAAGTGGTGGTGGAGGAAGAAGAAAAATAACCTTCTAAGCGGCCGCCATCTTTTCCTTGTAATATCGGTCTATTTTGTCTTGTCCGGCCATTTCCCCCGCCGAGATCAATTCAGTCAGGGGCAGGAAAATGAACTGGCGGGTAATACTCCGGCCCGCTTTCTGTGATTCCTCCTGGCTTTTCCCCTTTTCCATCAGCTTTTGGGCGATTTCCTTTGAATACCGGCGCTGGTGGTAGCGGCCGTATCCGGAAAGCGTGGTTTCATTAAGCCGCGATTCCCCTCCCCGCGATTGCCCGTTTTCGTCGATGTTCGCCCCGGAATGGCGCATTTTAACGGTACCATCAAAATCGCGGTAAATGAGGAAAACATGGTTATAAAAGGCGGCGATGGCGTATTCCCCCACGGCCAATGTTCCAGGCGGGACGGCCGCATCAATGTGATCGGGGTCAAAATCATCCACTTTCACATAGCGCGAGGAATTTTTGCCGACAATATCGGGAATAAAGTGGGTAAAAGCGTCTTTCCCCGCCCAATCATAATCGCTTAAATATTTTTCGGCGTTTCCCCCTCTTATCGCCTTAAAAGGCAAATTGGCCAAGGCGGAAAGGGTGGAACCGACACAGCTGAACGTGACGGCTTCTCTTTTTTGACCTTCAAAATTCCTCACTTCAATGGCGGAATGGTATCGTTTTCCCGTCATCTTGCCGTCACCTATATTCACATTAAGGTTGCGGTGGACACAGTAGGAATAAAAAGCGGCTTTCCATCCCTTCTTTTTTCCGAGGGCCTGGAAAAGCGGCCAGGTTTTCTTGAAATCAGGGCCTTCCTCCTTTTGGATGATGAGCCTCAGGGATATTTCATCTTTCGGCTCTTCTTTCGGGGGGGGCGGCGGCTCTTTCGGCCGCTCATTTTCGGGAATGGGTTTCGGTTTTCCTAAAAGTGCCTTAGGTTCACTTTCGCCGGCAGGCGCGAAAAGGAGTGAAAGGCCTAAGACCGTGGCGCAAACAGCCAGTTGTTTTTTTTCCTCAGGGGTCAATTCAAGTTGGGCTTGGAGTTTTTTCCTGTCTATGGCGGACTTCAGTCCGGGAAGACCGTTCGGCGCAGGATTTTCCTGGCCCTGGGAAATTTCAGGGGCGTTGTTTTTTGCGGGAATGGTCATTCGGTTTCAATCTTTAAATTATACCACAAAAATATGCAAAAATAAACTGTTTCGGAACGCGTTTCTCGCATTTCCTTCAAAAGGGAAACGCTCAAAAATGATTAATTCTCCTTCGCTTCGCTGCGTAGAATTTGCACATTTTTGTCCTCATTTCAGTCGCCCTCAGCTTCGTTCGGGCTCCTTCTGTTTCGGAACGCGTTTCTCACATTTTAGTGGTGGGCCCGCCTGGACTTGAACCAGGGACCAAGCGGTTATGAGCCGCCTGCTCTAACCACTGAGCTACGGGCCCGGAGCGTTATTAAGATAAGCGATTTTTTGTTATACTGCAACTGAACAAAAAAAATATGGAAAAAACCTATTTAAAATTCGCCGAAAAGCTCGCGGAAATTGGCGGCGCCGTCCTTCGCAAAACCTTTGGGCGCCTCTCCCAAAAACAGATTGAAAACAAAGGAACGCACGATGTGGTGACATCCGTGGATAAAAAAGTGGAAAAATTTTACGCCAAAGAAATCCGCAAAGCGTTCCCTGCCCACGGCATTATCGGCGAAGAAGGCACTTCGGATAAACCGAAAAACGAATGGGTGTGGGTGCTCGACCCGCTGGACGGCACCAAAAATTTCACGATCGAAAATCCCTTTTTCTGCACTTCCATCTGCCTGCTTAAAAACCGCGAACCGGTTATC
>JAFGNE010000037.1 GCA_016927155.1 Candidatus Peregrinibacteria bacterium | reverse complement strand
TTTCCTGGGTAACAGCGTTTACCGTGGCGAAAAGAAGCCGGTTTTTATGAAGCGCGATGACAGGCGCCGCCATTTCTACACCATCGGAAAGTCCGGCACGGGAAAATCCACCATCTTAAAAACGATGATTACCCAGGACCTGAAAGAAGGGGAAGGGGCGTGCCTTATCGACCCGCACGGCGATTTGGTGGAGGCGGTTCTGCCCCATGTGCCCCGCAAGCGCGCGGATGACGTGATTATTTTCGACCCGGGCGACCTGGGCAGGCCGATGGGCCTTAACATCCTGGAGGCTTACACGCCCGACGAAAAGGAATTTATGGCACAGGAGGCGCTCGCCATTTTCATCAAGATGTTCGGCGAGGAGATCATGGGGCCGAGGTTACAGCATTACTTCCGCAACGGCTGTCTTACTTTGATGGATGACGACGAGGAGGGCGCCACGCTCATCGATTTGCCGCGCCTGTTTACCGACGACTCGTGGCAAAGGTACAAGGTGCAGAAATGCAAAAATCCCGTGGTGCGCTCTTTCTGGGAAAAGGAGATGGCGGCCACCGGCGCGCGCGAAAAGCAGGAAATGATCCCGTATTTTTCCGCCAAGTTCGGCCCCTTCGTTACCAACGCGCAGATCCGCAACATCATCGGGCAGACGAAATCCGGCTTCGATTTCCGCAAGGTGATGGATGAGGGGAAAATCCTTCTCTGCAACCTTTCCAAGGGCAAGATGGGCGATCTGAACGCCCAGCTTTTGGGCATGGTGATGGTGGCCAAGCTGCAGATGGCGGCTATGAGCCGCGTGGACATCCCGGAAGACGAGCGCAGGGATTTTTACCTGTACGTGGATGAGTTCCAGAACTTCGTCACCGATTCCTTCGCTTCCATTCTTTCCGAGGCGCGCAAATACCGCCTCAGCCTCATCATCGCGCACCAATATATCAGCCAGATCACCAAGATGAGCGGCGGCGGCAAGGGCAGCCACGAGGACACCACCATCCGCGACGCCGTTTTCGGCAACGTGGGCAGTATGATGTGCTTTAAAATAGGCGCGCAGGACGCGGAATACATGGCCAAGGAATTCGCTCCCATTTTCAGCGAACAGGACCTCATCAACATCGCCAATTACCAGGCGTACATCAAACTGAACATCGATAACGCCACATCGCGCGCTTTTTCCATGTCCACGGTGTATGACCCAAGCAAAGGCGACCTTCCCGCCGCGGAAGCTTACCGCCAGCTTTCCCGCCTTAAGCACGCGCGCGAACGCGATTTTGTGGAGCGTGAGATCTACAGGCGTGTGGGCGCGACCGCCTTGCAGGCGGTTGCCAACGCGGGCTAAAGTCCGCTAAGGGGTTTTCTTTTCTCCTCCTTTTTTTTCTATCGCGGTTTTTCCTTCTTCAACCTTTTTTTTCTTATTGGCATCTGCCGCCGGAGCGGCCGTGGCCTCTTTTTGCCATTTTTGTGTAAACACTACGCCTTTGTTGGAATAATTGACAATTTGGTTGGTAATGAACGCGGCTTCCTGTTCGGTCAGGCCGGATTCTTCCAACAGTTTTTGGGTCCTGGAAGGATTGTCTGCCGCCGTTTTAAGCGTGAGTTGCGGCCCCATGATATTGATGACAGCCTGATAATCGCCTTTTTCTGCCTTATCCTTGATTTCTCCGCCCTTGCCCTTTATTCTTTTGGCGGAATCGATATAAGCGTTATCGGTTTCCGACATGTATTTGCCCTTAAAGTCTTTGAGTTCCGTTTCAAGCGACGTGAGTTTCATTTTTCCGGTCGTGCTGTCCTTAACCGGAATAACAGCGGCCTTGTAGGGCAGGCTGCCTGCCCAGCCGGCAACGCCGCGGCCCGCCGCGTTGATTTTATCTGTGACTTTGTTCACCACGGGCATTTTGCTGAGGATGCTGAAGGTGCCTATCCACAGGATGGCCGTGCAGATGATGAACCAAATCAGTTCCTGCACTTTTTCCATTTCGCCGTAAAGCGATCGTGTGCCGATGATCCGTACCGTAACATTGCCCATTTTATTCACGGAATCGAGGAGCTGCGGATCCGCCGCGGTGGCTTTTTGCCCTGCCGCGATCATCAGGAAAGCGACCGAGAAAATAATGCCTACCTTGGCCGGAACGAACGCCCACTTGATAAACGCGTTGATGTCGAATTCCTCTATCTGCGCCTGCGCGCCGATAAGTCCTAAAAAGTACAAAAGCACCAGGAAAGGGGAGAAGGAAACAAAAATCCAGAGTGCCGCCATGCGGATGATAAGGGCGAAGAAAAGCGCGGCCAGCGCCCCCATGTACGCGAACATGATGATAAACGAGAACAGCGTGCCTACCGTAAGGTTCAGCAGGCTCTTGTTGCTGGTGGGGATCAGCTTTTGCACCTTCGCCATGCCGTAGGTAAGCATTACGACGGCATTATTGGCGTTGTAGGCGCTGGTATCCAGCGGCGCCCAGCAATAGGTGACGGTTTTGGCCGCGTCAAAATTAACCCTTTTGCCGCCAATGAGGTTGTATTCGCCGTCAGTTTTTTCTTCATAAGTATTTAAAAGAGCCGAGTCAGCAGTAGTCGTAAGTTTTGAGCTTTTATTCTGTTTGTTCTTTTCGACATCGTCATAAAGTTTTTTAAGCGTTTGATTATTAAATTTTTCCTTTTCACACTGGTCTTTCGTCATATGCAGCACTTCCGTTGCGTCCACGGGCGCGTACATGGCGGTGGGCAGGCACATCCCCATTACCTTAAGTTCCCCGTTTACAAGGCCGATATCGCATTTGCAGGAAGGTGAATCGCAAACCACCGCGCTGGAACTGGCCACGCCCGAGGGGATGCTGAAAGCCACATTGGTAGCCACGTTGGCGGCGTCTATCACCACCTTGCTCCCCAGCCAGGTGAAGTTCACGGCAATCAGAATAAGCGCGAACTTGCCGAGGGTTTTCTTCAAGTCCGTCCCTTCCCCCATGGAAGTGAAGATTTCCTTCACGGCCAGGAAGAGGAGGATGAGCACAAAAGCCACGTTGACGATATTGCGGTTCACCACCCAGATGTCCTGGAGCATCTCGCCCATCGGGCCGCTGTAAATGTAATCCGCTTGCAGGAAATTCCCGATGTTGAAGGCGAAGAAATGGATGAGGGGATAAAAAATGCGCTGGGCCCAAAGCGCCGCTTTCGCTATTGTGTCCATCATCGAATTGAAATCGAGCGGCGTGTCGTTTTCTCCCGCGGCAAAAGCCTGTGGCGTCCAGCCGGATTCATTCGCGACCACGGTTTGGTTCTCCGCGCAGCGGTAATGCGTTTGGGGCGCCGCAACGCTCATCGCCATAACGGCAACGGCGGTTAAGATCAGCCCTTTGATAAGGTTTTTTGGCTTCATGTCCGCGGTTTAAATAAAATAGCTAAGGATGGCGCCGCCGGCAGCGGTCCCCCCGAAGGCGGCCCCGAAAAGGATTTTGTTTTTGTGCCTTTGGAAGAAGGAGGGGGCGGGTTGCTGTTGTGTTCGGGTAACGCGTGGCGCCGCGGCGCGCGCGGGCGCCGCGGGAATTCCGGCTCCGGTCACGCGCGGGTTCACTTGCCTTTGGAGGTCGCGGAAATTTTCATCCACATGGATAAAATTAGATTTTGGCTTTTTCGCAGAGGTCGCGAAGTTCTCCGATATTCATTTTTTCATCGGAATACAGGAATTTTTCATAGAACAGGTAACGGGTCCGTGGCGACATATCGGCCAAAAGGGCGGCGGCTTCCGGTTTTTTGGCCACTTCTTTAAGGTCGTTATGCGTGATAACAGGCGGCACATTCGTGTTTTTTTCATGGCGTCTCATCGCTTTCCCCATATTTTTTTGATGTCGCCGGGTTCCAGTTGTTCCATCATTTCCCATTCGGCTCCGGACTGGATAAAGCCCCTTACCGCGATAATGCCCACATCCTTGTTGTCGCCCAGCCGTTTCAGGCGCACTTTGGTCTCGATAATCTTTCGTTCGTAGGGGCCGGCTTTCAGGTAATTGGCGATTTCCGGTGTGCGCTTGTATTCGCCCGAGGCCCAGAAGGCGCCGGCACCGGCGTAAATGTAAGGATTCGCTACTGCGTTTTCGAAGGCGTTCGGAATTTTTTCGAAAAAGTTTTTGCCCTCGGCGTCTTTATAGGCGTTAAGCACATTGGCCGCCACGGTGAATGCCGCGTAAATGCGCAGGCCCGTGGTAAAAAGCCCGCTGGCGGAAAAACCGCCCCGTTCCAGATCGGAAATGTAACGTTGGTGCGCGCCCATGCCTTTCCATGTGTCTTTAAAACCCAGGCCGGGAGTGATCGCGGCCTTATCGGGTTCCGCGGCGTCGAATTTTTCCTTCAGCCCGTAATTGCCGATCACCCATTCCGCCTCGTCCGCGAGGAGTATCAGGGCCTGCACGCGCGCGGCCTGCAGGTGGGGCGTTTCGCGTTCCAGGTCCATCGGGTCCAGCGAGAGCTTTTTGTCCAGCTGCTGGAAATTGTCGCGGTAATATTTGGGATAATGTTTCTGCGCGTTTTTCACGGCCTTGAAAAGGGCGCCGGATTTTTTTTCCAGTATCGTTTGGCGGCCTTTTTTGTCCGCGCGGACGAATTCCACAATAATCCGGTCCGCGGCGCTCCACGGCCGGGTGCGCTCCATCAATAAGAACTGCCGTTCGCGGTAAATCAGCGGTTGCAGGGAAGGCGGCCTGGCGGCTTCCAGTTTTTCCAGGGCGGGGTTTTTGATCCCTTTCATAAAATGGTCAAAAACGGCCACCGTTTCCGCGGCGCCTGTTTCCGCGGCTTCATCCACTTTTTGCCTGAAATAATCCACGGCGTCCCTGCCCACGGTTTTTCTGAATTCGGTAAAGGGAGGCAGGTCGGGGTCGTTTTTTTCGCGGTATTCATTGGCCGCTTTCACGAAGGCCGTTTCCGCCCCGTCCCGTTCCGCGCTTTCAATAATCATGTCGCGCGTGGTTTCCGTAAGCTCTTTCCAGGTTTCCCTGTTCATCAGGAACATGGATTCCATCATGCTCAGGCAGTCGGCGTCGCTCGCGGCGTCCACCGCTATGGCCTGCAGCATTTCGAATTTCGGCTTGCCCCGCATCGCCTCCTGGCCCAAATCCGCCAGGCTGATGGATTCCGGGTTTCCGTCGTTGCCGGCCACCTGTTCGTATTTTTGAGCGAATTCGGCCTCAAGCGCGCGCAGGGAATCGGAAGTCATCGTTTTTGTTTTTTCCAGGTTCTCCAGTCGGGCCGCCATCTTGCTTTTCATGCCCGCCCTGAATGTGTCCGACAGTTCGAAATAAATCCTGTCGGGCGCTTTGCGGGCGACAGAGGGGTAAAAAATGGGAACGCGGAAATCCTTTTTTTTTGTGTATTTCAAATGGAGCGCTTCCACATATTTTTCGAAAGCTTTTTTAACGTTTCCCGTTTTTTCGGGAAGTATCTCCCCTTGGCCGGAAAACAAGTCTGCCGGATGCAGGGCGGCCTCAACCGCCGCGTCCACTTTGGGATGCATGGCTTCAAGGTCCGCCTGTGTTTTGGGATTAGGCTCCGCCTCGGGCGAAGGTTCCGCTTTTTCGTGCGGCATTTTGAAGAGGAACCGGTTTGGGCCTTCCTGCCATTGGTTTAAGGGGAAATAAAGCATCATTTCAGGTTATTGCAGGCGCAGGGCGCGGATAAGAAGGTCCATCATCGGTTCTCCGGCGCCTTCGGCTTCGGGAATTTCACGGGCGAGCATTTTTCTCACTTCCACGGGGTCCTGGTCCAAAAGCTCGATTTTTATCACGCGCTGCCCTCCGCGCCCCGAAATCCGCAAGTAAAGCGCCCTCACGTAAGGCGGATGGTAAACCACCCAAAAGGAATTAATCGTGTTATAGGCGTGAAATTGTCTGTCGTAAAAAACGCCAAGGGGAGTGATTTTTGTTTCCACGATCCGGGGCGGCTTGTTGTGGGTCATGTAAAAAAGCCCGGAGATCAGGATGAAGACGATGGCCATCACGGCCGAACCGGTGAAAATGGCGTAGGCGATGAGGGAAACAACGATCACGCCCGCCGCCAAAAACCAGGTTTTTCCGCGCGGCGCGGGGATGAATTCAGGGGCGCTCCAGGAAAGCAGGGGAGCCCTCGGGTCTTTTTCAGCGGGATTTTCCATGGATTTTTTGTTTTTGATTAATCCTTGTATTATATCAAATTCTTACTTAAAATTCAACAGTAAATAGCCGCATGTTAGATAAATTACTCAAAATCAAAGGAGAATACGAAGAAACGGCCGCCAAACTGGGTGACCCTTCGGTTGTGGCTGACCAGAAGAAATACCGCGAACTCGCCAAAAAAGAATCCCGCCTAAGGCCTATTGTCGAACTCATCAGAAAATACGAGGCGGTTTGTAAGCGTTTGGCCGAGGCCGAAGCCATTTTAGACGCGGAAAGCGACCATGACCTTATCACAATGGCC
>JAFGNE010000036.1 GCA_016927155.1 Candidatus Peregrinibacteria bacterium | reverse complement strand
TATGTCACCCTGAACTCGTTTCAGGGTCTGCGCCAAGGCGGTCATCCCAGAATCACCCAATTCTCCTACACCCAGCTTTCCACCTTTGAAAGGTGCCCGCGTCAGTACGAATACGACAACATCCTCAAAATCCCCGAGCCGATGTCCGCCAACGCCAGTTTCGGTTCCACCATGCATAACACGCTCCTTGAATTCTACCGCCTTGTCCTGCAATCCAAGCAGGCCGCGCTCTTTGAGGATTACAAAGAAGACCTTTCCCTTGAACGCCTCCTTAAGATTTACGGGGAAAAATGGATCAATTCGGGCTACGAGAGCCGCGACCACATGGAAGCCCGCAAAAAACGCGGAAAAGAAATCCTCGAGCAGTTTTACGGGCACTTTAAAGAGGGGATTCCCGCCATCGAATTTTTGGAAAAGCAGTTTAAAGTGAAAGTGGGCGATTACACCCTCTCCGGCCGCATCGACAGGGCGGATAAACTGGCCGACGGTTCGCTCGAAATTATCGACTACAAAACAGGCCGTGCCCGCCCGCAGGAAGCCGTGGATAAAGACGAACAGCTGATGATTTACGCCCTTGCCGCCGCCGAAGCCTTCGACAAGCCCGCGAGTAAACTGACGCTATACTTCCTCGATGAAGACATCAAAGTTTCCACCGAGCCGGACGCCAAAAAACTGGATAAGCTGAAAGAAGGGATCATCGAAACCTGCGACAAGATCAACGGTTCCGACTTCGCCCCCACGCCTTCCAAATTCAAATGCCCGCATTGCCCGTTTAGGAAGATTTGCGACGCGGCGGAATTATGACCAAACCTATGATCGATAAAAAAGCAGCCATCCGGAAGTACAAGGAAACCATCCAGCCGATGGGGATTTACCAAATCAAAAACCTGTCGAACGGCAAGGTCTTCATCGATAGCAGCAAAAATCTGAACGGCGCGAAGAACCGCTCCATGCTCCAGTTAGGCCTTGGGTCGCACATGAACCTGTCCCTGCAGGCGGATTACACCTGCTTGGGCGAGAATCAGTTTGCGTTTGAAATACTGGATCAGCTCAAGCCGAAAGAGGATTTGACCTACGACTACACGGATGATCTGAAAACTCTAAAAACCCTGTGGCTGGAAAAACTTCAGCCTTATGGTGAAAAAGGGTATAATGCGCCGGTAAAATCCGTTAAATAGCAAATTAAATGTGACGTAAAGGCTATTGGAATCTTTTTTCCAATTCATAATAGTGGAGCATTAGCCTTATCACTTAATTTTTTGTATATGAATAACAATATTTTTGAGCGGATCAAAAAGGTGAACCAATATGGCGCCGAATATTGGTCCGCGCGTGAGCTGATGGGTGCTTTGGGTTATATCGAATGGAGAAAGTTCGATGGCGCTATAGAAAAAGCAAAAGAAGCATGCAAGAACAGCCAACAGAATGTGGCTGATCATTTTGGCGGCGGCGCCAAAATGGTCGTTATTGGTTCTGGAGCAAAAAGACCGATCCAAGATAGTCATTTATCGCGTTACGCCTGTTACCTTATCGCCCAGAACGGCGACCCGAGGAAGGAAAAGATCGCGCTGGCGCAAACCTATTTTGCCATCCAAACCCGTAAACAGGAGGCGCATGAACAGTATTTAGAAGATGCCATGCCGGAAGAACTGCCGGCTAAAGATAATATCAGGATAGCCAAGAAGAGGTTAAAAGGTTGTCCCGAAGCCCAAAAAGAGATAATATAAACCCTGCTAACTTTTTCTTATGCAACTCCTCTCCGTCATCCTCCTTATCGGCATCGCGGCGCTGTTTGTACTGGGCTACCAGATTTACCGCAAATTAAACGTCGAAAAAAAGGAAGACCAGTCCATGGTCATGCTCCAAAAGCAGCTTTTCGAGATCGAAAAAAGCCTGAAGGCGCAGGACAAGACGATGGGCGATAGCCTGAAGCAGCAGTTCGCCGTAAGCTCCAAAATTATTAAAGATGTCATGGAAAGCGTGCAGGGCGTTACGGAAAAGCTGACGAAGTTAGATGCGACTAACAAGCAAATCGTCGGTTTCGCGGAACAGATGAAAAGCCTGGAGAACATCCTCAAGAACCCCAAGCAACGCGGGGTGCTCGGCGAATTTTTTCTGGAAAACCTGCTTTCCCAGCAGTTGCCGCCCACACATTTCGAGATGCAGTACCGCTTTAAGAGCGGCGAGGCGGTGGACGCGGTCATCCGGGTGCGTGATTACGTCATCCCTGTGGACGCCAAGTTCTCTTTGGAAAACTACAACCGTCTGATGGAGGAAAAGAACGAAGCGGAGCGGGAAAGGCTGGAAAAGGAGTTTAAGATGGACCTTAAAAAGCGCATCGACGAAACGAGCAAGTACGTGCGGCCCAAGGAGGGGACCACAGATTTCGCTTTCATGTTCATCCCGGCCGATGGCGTGTTTTACAACCTGCTTTCATACAAGATCGGCGGCATTGACGTGAACACGAAGGACCTGATCGAGTACGCCTTTGAAAAGCGCGTTATCCTGGTTTCCCCCATGACGTTTTACGCTTACCTGCAGACGGTGATGCAGGGGCTTAAGGCTTTGGTTATTGAGAAGCAGGCTGTTGAGATCCAGAAGCGCGTGGCGGACCTGGGCCGGCATTTGAACGCTTACCAGGATTTTATGGTGAAGGTGGGCGGGCATCTGGGCACCACGGTGAACGCCTACAACAACGCGGGCCATGAATTCGGGAAGATCGACAAGGACGTGCTTAAGATCACCGGCGCGGAGGAGGGGATGGCGGAGGTTCCGGCCATTGAACGCCCCGCGGAATTCGACCGGAAAATCAAGGTGCAGATCAAGGCGCCGGCGCGCGGCAATGCGGAAGTGGAAGCCTGAAATTTAGCTTTCCCTTGCGCCTGCCCTTGTCCTTTCCTCTGTTTTTTGGTATAATAAATAGATTAAAACAAAACGAAATGGCCAAAAAGCTGTTCATCGCCGTACTCGTCCTCTTCCTTTTACCTTTTGCCGCGTTGCCCGTTTCGGGTTCGAATGAGGATTCGGGGGCGTTGGGGGAAGAATCTTTCATGTTCGATTTGAGCGCTGTCACCCATGAGAACCTGCGCAGCGGCACCCAGCAAAGCTGGGTGAGGAAAGGGGCC
>JAFGNE010000035.1 GCA_016927155.1 Candidatus Peregrinibacteria bacterium | reverse complement strand
GCCAAAAAAACAGCCGCCGAGATGGCGGCCTGGGTAAGCCAGCAGCGTTCAAAAGACCCCACCAAGATCACGAGCATTCGCGGCCGCGGACTGGCCCAGATCGTGGCCAACTGGACAGACACCCTGGAATTCAGGGATAATCCAGGCGGAGGGCTTACCGTGCACGTCACCAAAAACCTTGAAGCCGGAGAACAGATTTAAAACAAAAAACCAACTTAACCCTTTTATTCCAATGGCCCAAGTACAAATCACTTTCCAGGATGAAATGATGAACGGCAAAGCCGTCAAACTCATCACCTTTACAGGGCAGCTGGACGAAACGAATGTGGACACCGAAGCCAAAAAAATCTACCAGGTGATCGACGAGATGGCCGAACCCAATCTTCTTCTTGATTTTTCCGACCTTGAATACATGAACTCCAAGTCTATCGGTTACGTGACTGATTTTTACACGCGCGTGATGGCCAAAAACGGTAAACTTGTCATCGCCCGCCCGCGCGCCAATATTTTAGATATCCTCAAAGTGGTTGGCATCACTCAGATCGTCACGGTGTATGAAAACCTGGACGGAGCGAAAGCCTCTTTCGCCTCCCCCAGCGTACCGGCCTAACAAAACATGAACAAAAAAAACCTAATAATCGGCCTGCTTCTCGTTGCGGCCCTGGGCGGTTTCCTGAAAAAAGATTTCCTTTTTGAACAGGGAAAAAAAATGCTTTTCGGCCCGCAGAAGTTCCAGGAGAACACGCTTTCCATTGTGCTGAACACGCCGGAAACCGGGCTTTCGCCCTTTTCGGTAAACCTGAACGACGCGCTCCGGACCGCCAACATTTACCAGGGGCTTGTGGCTTTCGACAAAAACCTGAAAATTGTGCCGTCGCTGGCTGTTTCCTGGGGAAACCTTGACCCGCTCACATGGGAATTCAAGTTGAGGCAAGGAGTCTTTTTCCATGACAGGAGCCCGTTCACAGCCCAAAACGTGATTGCCAGCTTTAACGAGGCCCGTGAAACAGCGGGAAGCGAAGTGGCCGGTTACCTGAAAGGCATCAGGGAAATCCAGGCTTTAGGCGACCATTACCTTAAAATCATCACTGAAAAACAGGACCCCCTGCTCCTTTCCAAGCTGGCCCGTTTTATGGTGGGCCGCCCCGGCAATATCGGTACCGGCCCCTATAAGGTCCTGAATTGGGAAAAGGGGGCAAGGCTGACCCTCACGGCTTTTGCCGAATATTGGGGAAAACAGCCCGCTTACAAAAACGTGGAGTACGCGGTCATGGCCAACAAAACCCAGCGTAAAACCGATTTTGAAAACGGAAAAACGGATATCCTCGTGGCCGTCCCCCGCGACCAGGCTTTGGATCTGCCGCGAGAACAGCTGAAGACGAGCTACAGCCTTGAAGTCAATTTCCTGATGTTTAACCTGCAGGACCCGCTCATGGCCCGGCGTGAAATCCGCGAAGCGGTCCGGACGATTTTTGATCCTGCGCGCATTGAAGAAATCGGCAATTTTTTTGTGAGACAGGCCACCCAGTTTGTGGCACCCGGCGTGTACGGTTACAATCCGGACATCCCGCCTTTTGAATTCAACGAAGAGGAGCGCGCCGACGCCCTTTTTGGCAACCGCCTGGAAAAACTCGGTTTCGATTACCTGGAAACCTACCGGACCCTGGCGGAATACCTGGGGCAACAACTGAGGAAAGCGGGATTTTCTATAGCCCTCCACGCCCTCACGCCTGAGGCGCTCATCAGTAAAATCAAATCCGGCGATTCCACCCTTTTCCTCATTGGCTGGCAGGCCGAAGACGGCGACGCGGGCGGCTTCCTGGATGCCTTTATCCATAGCGCCGGCGAATTCAACAACGGCCGTTACACAAACCCGGATGTGGATAAGATGATTGAAGAAAGCCGCGTGGAAATGGACCCTAAAAAACGCCTCAAGCTCCTTCAGGAAATCATGCTTAAGGTGGACGATGACCTGATTGGCATTCCCCTATTTGAATCTTCAAGGCTGTATGCCGTGAAAAAAAACATTGAATGGGAACCCCGCCTCGACGGCCTGGTTTTAGCATCAGAGGTGAAATAATTTTTTTGTAGCGACACGTAAAAATATATGCTAAAGTAACTTTTAGTCTTTTAACCCTGCCTAAAAAATGGCCGCGCCTTTATACCAATGCCCTAAGGGGACCCATGATATTTTGCCTGATGAGCACCTGTATTTCTCGTTTATCAAAAAAGTGGTACGGTATCATTGCCGGCGTGCGGGCTATCGGCGAATTTCCACACCGATGTTCGAGGACATCAATGTTTTCGTGAGGAGCATCGGCGACACTTCGGATATTGTGGAAAAGGAGATGTTCGTGTTCGAAAGCAAGAGCGGAAAAAAATACGCGCTGAAGCCTGAAGGAACAGCCGGCGTGGTGCGCGCCTATTTGCAAAACGGCATGCAGCAGCTGCCCAAGCCCGTAGAGCTTTATTACATTGAACCGCATTTCCGCTACAACCGTCCGCAAAAAGGCCGGTATAGGCAGTTCCACCAGTTCGGCGCGGAAATTCTTGGCGAAAGCGACCCTGCCATAGACGCGCAGGTGATTTACCTCGCGCACAAGATCAATACCGATTTGGGTATCGCGGACAGGCTGACGCTGCAGCTCAACACTCTTGGCTCACTGGAAGACCGCAAAAAATACAAAGAAGACCTTGTCAATTATTACACGGGCAAGGAACGCAGTTTGTGCGAGGACTGCAAACGCCGGTTGCATAACAATCCCTTACGCCTGCTTGACTGCAAAGAGGAAGACTGCCAGATCCTCGCTTCCATGGCGCCGAAGCTCTCCAGCGTGCTTTCCGAAGAATCCAAAGAACATTTCCGCCTGCTCCAGGAATATTTGAAGGAGCTTAAAGTGCCTTTTATTTTAAATGAACAATTGGTGCGCGGTCTCGATTATTACACCCATACGGTTTTCGAGTTCTGGAGCAAAAAGGATGGCGCGCAAAACGCCATCGGCGGCGGCGGAAGGTACGATGGGCTGGTGGAACTTATGGGCGGCCCCGCCACTCCCGCCATCGGTTTCGCGGCCGGCATGGAGCGCGTTATTGAATACATGAAGGAAGCCGGCATCCGCCCGCCCAACAAGGACGCCGTGGACGTGTTTGTGGCCCAGCTTGGCCTTATCGCCAAAAAGAAAGCCCTGCCTCTTCTTAACGAGCTTCGCGAAAAAGGCATCAACACCGTGGGCGCCGTGGGTCAGGCCTCCATTAAATCGCAAATGGGTTTGGCGGACAGAATCCAGGCCAAATATTCCCTCATCATGGGCCAGATCGAGGTGCAGGAAGGCACCATCATCCTGCGCGATATGAAAAAAGGCAGCCAGGAAACCATTCCTTTTGAGGGCATCGTGGATAAAATGGTAAGGTTACTCGGCGAGAATAAATTGAAAAACAAAAAGTTATGGGAGGAGTAAAAAAGATTTACGGAATTGTCGGCCATCCTGTCGCCCAGTCACTTTCGCCCGCCATCAACAACGCGGCTTTTAGGGCGGCGGGGATAGGCGCCGAATATAAGTTTTTCGATATCGACCCCAGGGACATTGAAGGGCTCGCCAATTTTTGCTATGAAACGGACCTGAACCACATCGCCGGCTTCACGGTAACCATGCCCTACAAGCAGGCGGTGATGACCTACATGGACCATTACGACCCGCTGGCCCGGATGGTGGGTTCGGTAAATACAGTGCTGAACGAGAAATCGAAACTAATAGGCTACAATACCGACGCGCGCGGCGCGCTGGAAGCGCTTCGCGAAAAGACAACAGCGGTGGAAGGCAAAAAAACTTTGGTGCTTGGCGCCGGCGGTGCCGGAATGGCGATTTTGTATGCCCTGCGCGAAGCGGGCGCGAATTTGTATGTGTGCGACAAGACGAAAGAACAAACCGAAAAAGCCGCCAAAGATTTAAACATAAAACCTTTTGTAAATGCGCATGAAGCGGCTAAAGCCGGCTTTGAAATCATCGTGAACGCCACGCCGGTTGGCATGATCGGCCCGCGGGAAAACGAGACCCTGCTTAAGGCCGAAGAAATCCCGCCCGGCTGTATTGTGATGGATATAGTAAACGCGCCCCTGGAAACCAAGCTGATTCGGGAAGCGAAAAAAGCCGGCGCGGTAACCATAACCGGCGAACGGATGCTCCTCTTCCTTTCCGCCGCGCAGTTCGAGATTTGGACGAAGAAGGAAGCGCCGCTTGAGGCGATGGAAAAAGCGATGTATGAAGCCTTAAGCAAAAGGAAATGAACAAGGCCGAACGAGCGCGCAAAATCCAACTCATCCTGAACCGCCTTTTTCCCGATGTGCCGATTCCCTTGAAGCACAAATCCCCTTTCACCCTGCTTGTGGCCGTCATCCTTTCCGGGCAATCGACGGACAAGGCGGTGAACAAGGTAACGCCCGCTCTTTTTAAACTGGCGGACACGCCCGAGAAGATGGCAAAGTTAAGCGCGGCGAAAATCCGGCAAGTCATAAAGCCCTGCGGCCTTTCCCCCGCGAAATCGAAACACATTTCCGCGCTTTCCAAAATCCTCGTCAAAAAATATGGCGGCAAAGTGCCGCGCACCTTTGAAGAACTGGAATCGCTCCCCGGCGTGGGCCATAAAACCGCGTCCGTTGTCATGAGCCAGGCTTTTGGCGTTGCCGCTTTCCCTGTGGATACCCACATCCATCGCCTCGCGAAACGCTGGGGGCTAAGCAATGGTAAAAACGTGAAACAGACGGAGAAAGACCTGAAAAAAGTTTTCCCGCAAAAAGACTGGAACAAGCTTCACCTCCAAATGATTTACTTCGGCCGCGCCTATTGCCCCGCGCGGGGGCATGATGAAAAGAGGTGCCCGATATGCGGAATAATAAAATAGATATTGTAATTTAGGTTAACATATGTTAATATAATGATGAATTGATATGCAAGTTATTTAACATATGTTAATTCCATGAATGAATTCATCTCTACAACAGAGGCGGCCAAAATACTCGGAATTAACCGTGTTACGCTCTTTAATTGGATAAAATCGGGCAAGATCAAGGCGGCGAAGGTGGGCCGCAATTATATCGTTCATCGCGATGAAGTCAAAAATGTCGGCGGAGATATGAAAAACATCGACAAAGGCGTCGCCCGGGCTGTTAAGGAATATGGGGAAACCCTGAAACTCCTTAAAGACGAATAATGATCAAAAAACTCACCCTGAAAGAAGTTGAACATATCGCCCATCAGCTCGCCAAGGAATTGATGGATTGGGACGAACCTATTCCCCGTTTCTCCACCCGTTTTCCCCACAAGCTGGAAAGCTGTATTGAAACCCCTTTCATGACTTTTGACGTCAAGCCGCTTTACCGCGGACTTCCCAGAATAGCGGCCATCCTTTTCTATCTGCTGATCAAGAACCACCCGTTCCAAAACGGGAACAAACGGATTGCCGTAACAACGCTATTGGTTTTCCTGATGAACAATAAAAAATGGCTCCGCGTAGGCACACAGGAATTCTACAATTTCGCCGTGTGGGTGGCCGAAAGCCCGCCGGATTTAAAGGATGATACGGTTAATGCCATCGCTTCATTCGTACGACAGCATCTTGGAGAGTATTGAAAACCAGCCTGCAAGAAACACTTCGTATAGCAACAATCAGTTATACGCTGTTGTGAAAATTATCCTTTAAAAATATTTTTGGACAATTTACGATTCTTGCCAATCTTTAATTGCTCGTCCAAGTTGTTCATATAAATGCTGAGCAACTTCTGGAGTAATTGCCATATCAATAAAAGCAGAACCCTCTGGAGATAACTCTGATGCTTTGCCAGTTTTAGGACCTCTTATTCCTTCTGCTGTTGTGTTTATTAGAATTCTATCGCCATGTCCATGATAATCTCTGTGAAAAACACAATTAGCCGATTCTGCTAACAATACCCCAAATTTCTCACGAACATCTTTTAAGGAGTATCCAAGAGCATCAGGTTTTTGTTGTTCTTGTTGCTCAGAATTTAAGGTTTCTGGCTGACCTGCTTTAGGTGTTTCCATATTTTTAT
>JAFGNE010000034.1 GCA_016927155.1 Candidatus Peregrinibacteria bacterium | reverse complement strand
GATCAGGACAAGCATTTGCTACGGAAACCTGAACGTGAAGTTCGGCGGCGCGCACGGCGGCATTTCCGTGGGGCCGGACGGCGCCACCCACCAGGCACTGGAAGAAATCACGATTATGCGCGTGCTCCCGGGAATGACGGTTTTAGTGCCCGCGGATTACTATGAAACCAAGAAAGCGGTGAAGGCGGCGGTTGAGATCAACGGTCCCGTTTACATCCGTTTCGGCAGGGAAAAGACGCCAGTGGTGACCACGCCGGAAACACCCTTTGAAATCGGCAAAGCCATCACCATGCGGAAAGGCCAAGATGTTTCTCTCATCGCCTGCGGCCCGATGGTTGCCGAAGCGCTGGACGCCGCAGAAAAACTGGAAAAAAAAGGCATTTCGGCCGAAGTGATCAACCTCCATACCATCAAGCCGATTGACCAAGAAGCTTTGGTTGCCACCGTGAAAAAAACCGGCTGCGCCGTTACGGCCGAAGAGCACCAAATGATGGGCGGCATGGGGTCGGCGGTCGCTGAAGTTCTGGCACAAAATTACCCGGTACCTATGGAAATGGTAGGCATAAAAGATACGTTCGGCGAATCGGGCCAGCCACGGGAATTGATGGAAAAATACGGGATCACCTCAAAAGAAATCGCTGAAAAAGCGCTACAAGCCATTCAAAGGAAAAAATAACCTAATTTTATGAAACCCTTTTCCAAACGCATGCCGCGTCTCGGGACGGAAAACGCCTTTGCTGTGATCGGCAAAGCCAAGAAATTTGAACGGGAAATCTTAAAGCCCCAAAGCAAACATCTGGTTTACCTGCAAATCGGTGAACCGGGTTTTGACGCGCCGAAAAACGTGAATGAAGCCGCCATCAAAGCGATCCGGGAAAACCAGACGCATTACACCACGACGCCGGGCATCCCGGAACTTCGCGAAGCGATTGCCCTCTCAACCGTCCGGTACACGGGTGTGGATTACAAACCGGAAGATGTGGTGGTGGTGGCCGGCGGTAAGCCCATCATGTTTTATATGATCAACGCGCTTATTGATGAAGGTGATGAGGTGATCATCCCCAATCCCGCTTATCCCATTTACGGCTCGGTTACGGAATACTTGGGCGGCAAGGTGGTGCCCATTCCGCTCAAGGAAGAAAACGAATTTAACTTCAGCGCCGAAGAAATGGAAAAACGGATCACGCCCCGTACCAAACTGGTTATCATCAATTCCCCGCAAAATCCCACAGGGGGTGTTTTCAGCCGCGAGCTGATGAAAAAAATAGCCATAATCGCGGTAAAGAACGACCTTTGGGTGCTTTCCGATGAGATTTATAATGAAATGGTGCACGAAGGCGAACACGTTTCCATTGCCAGCATGCCTGGCATGGCCGAGCGGACGGTGGTTTTAAACGGCTGTTCCAAAACCTACGCCATGACAGGCTACCGCATCGGCTGGGGCGTTACCAAAAACAAGGAAATGGCCAAATACCTAGAACAGCTGGCCTGTAACGACATATCCTGCGTCAGCACCATTTCCCAATATGCCGCCCTGGAAGCGCTCACCGGCCCGCAAGATGAAGTGAAACGCATGCTGCAGGAATACAAGGCCCGCCGCGACCTGATGGTAAAAATGGTGAATGAAATCCCCGGCATGCGTTGCCATAGCCCTAAAGGCGCTTTCTATCTGATGGTGAACGTAAAGCAAATTACGGATAAATTGGGCATTACCGCCGCCGAGCTTTGCGACCGGATCATGAAAGAGGCCAATGTACTGATCCTTCCCGGCACGGTATTCGGCCTTTTTGGCGACGATTTTGTGCGTTTTTCTTACGTTTCCACCCAGGAAACCATTGTGGAGGGACTCACGCGCATCAAAAATTTCCTCGTGCCGCTTATGAAGTAGGCGATGTTATAATAGAAAAGCTTAATAAGCTTTTTTATGGAACACCAAAATCAAAATGACCATTTCTTTCATGCCAAGCCCGCCGAAAAAGTATTGAAAGAACTCGGTTCCAAGCCAAGCGGCTTGGCTTCTGCGGAAGCGAAAACCCGGCTGGCCCAATACGGCCCCAATGAAATTCAGGCGCAAGAGAAAAAAAACGCGTTTTTCCTATTCCTCAAACAATTCGCGAGCGCCATGATTTATGTGCTTTTCGCGGCGGCGGCGATTTCTTATGCCCTGGGAAACTTAGTCGACGTTTATGTGATCCTGGCGATTATCGTCCTGAACGCCATCATCGGTTTTATCCAGGAATACCGCGCGGAAAAAGCCATTGAGGCCCTGAAAAAAATGATCGTGTCTGTCGCCAAAGTATTCCGCAATGGCGAACTGCATCAGGTCCCCGCCCGCGAACTTGTACCGGGGGATATTATTTTTTTGGAGGAAGGGGACCGTTTTCCCGCGGACGCGCGCTTGCTTGAATGTCACAATTTCCGTGCGGTGGAATCTTCGCTTACCGGGGAATCAATGCCTATCGACAAAACCATAAAACCCTTTCCCGAAAAAACAGGACTGGCGGATCGCGCCAATATGGTTTTTATGGGGACTTTCGCGGCAGCGGGGCATGCCAAGGCCATTGTGACGGGAACAGGCGCCGAAACCGCCATCGGCCGTATCGCCGTTTCCATCAAAGGCATTAAAGAAGCAAAAAGCCATTTCGCGCAAAAGGTTGAAAAGCTTACATTCCATATGGGAATCATGGCGGCAACCGGGGCGACGCTGACGTTTTTAGTGGGTTATTTTATCCGCGGTTTCGCTTTCACGGAAATTTTCCTGTTCACCATTGCCACCCTCGTGGCGGGGATACCCGAAGGCTTGCCGGCAATCCTGGCCATCGTGCTTTCTGTCGGCGCTCACCGCATGGCTAAAAGGAATGCCGTTATCCGATCTCTTCCTGCTACCGAAACATTAGGCGTGGTGGATGTCATCCTGACGGACGAGACGGGGACACTCACGGAAAACACGATGATGGCGGAAAAAATCGCGCTCCCGCGTGAGGAAACGATAAGCATAACGGGTAAAGGGTGGAAACCGGATGGGGAATTCCTGCAAAACAAAAAAAGTTTTGTCCCCCTGGATAATCCCCGCCTTTCTAGGTTGCTCCATATTGCCGCCCTTTGTAACGCGGCCCGCATCATTAAGGAAGAAAACAATGAGGATTATCAGGTAATCGGCGACCCGACGGAAGCGGCGCTTGTGGTGCTGGCCGATAAAGCCGGGCTAAAAAAAGACATGCTCCTTGCCTCTGAAAAACTGCTGGATGACATGCCGTTCAATCCGGAACTTAAATACCGAGCCTCCCTTTCAGTTTTAATTGAAAAACATTCCAAAGACAAAGAAATTTTTGTTGTGGGCGCTCCCGAAGCGATCCTGATGCGGACAGACTCGATTCTCTTACCTTCGGGAGAAGCCAAAATGACAGCTGAGGATAAAAAAGAAATGGAGGCGGAAGTGAACAAGCTGGCCAAAAACGCCATGAGGGTCATCGGGATCGCCTACAAAAACGTCTCCGCGGGAACGGATGCCTTAAATGAAAAACTGGTGGATGGGCTTACCCTTGTGGGCGTGGTGGGGATGATGGACCCTCCGCGCGCGGAAGCGGCTGAAGCCGTAGCCAAAGCAAAAGCTGCCGGAATCCGGGTGATCATGGCTACAGGAGACCATAAGGAAACGGCCATTGCTATTGCCAAACGGATCGGGATACTCCCTAAAACTCATGCCGGGAAATGCCATGAAGCCCTGACGGAAGCGGAACTTGAAAAATTTTCCCCCGCAAAATTCGATGAAGCCGTGCGCCATACCCGCGTGTTTGCGCGGCTAACCCCCAAAATGAAACTGAAAATTGCCGAAACCCTGCAAAAACATGGCCACATTGTGGCCATGACGGGGGATGGCGTGAATGACGCTCCTGCCCTAAAAAAAGCGGATATCGGGATCGCCATGGGCATTATCGGTACGGATGTGGCTCGTGAATCGAGCTCTATGGTGCTAGCGGATGACAACTTCGCTTCCATAGTGAATGCCGTGGAAGAAGGAAGGATCGTGTTTACCAACACGCGCCAATCCAGCATCTTTCTTCTTTCTACCAACTTTGCCGAAGCGGCCACCATCATCCTCACGCTCCTGCTCGGTTATCCCCTTCCGCTCCTTGCCACCCAAGTGCTTTGGATGAATTTGGTCACTGATGCCGCGCCCGCTTTAGCGCTGGCCGCCGAACCCGGCCATGGGGACACCCTAAAAAACAAACCCAGGAACAAAAATGAAGAAATCCTGAACCGTGAAGCGCTTCCTTTTGTTCTTTTGATCGTTCTTGTCATGGCCACCGCTTCGCTCTCGGTTTTTCATTTTTTTCTACCCTTTGGCCTTGAAAAGGCGCGCGCCGCCGTTTTTATCGTGATGTGCTTCACCCAATTTTTCAACGCCCTCAATATGCAATCTTTACGCCAATCGGTATTTTTAACAGGGGTTAGCCGTAACATGATCCTGGCTATATTTTTCTCAGCCCTCCTCACGCTTTTTGTGATCTATGCCCCCTTTTTCCATGAGCTCTTCCATTTCGCCCCCCTCAACGCTTCCGAACTGATTATTCCTATCGCCTTTTCCGCTTCGGTACTCCTTTTGGGCGAAATTTATAAAGCTTTCCGGAACTTTAAGCATATTTAAGCGCGAAAGACAGATATTAACAAAAACCCCCAACCTTGCGGTGGGGGATTTTTGTCGGGCCCTGATTAGCGGTCAGCCGTGCGGCATATTTACAACATGCCAGGTTAACCTCAGGGCGGGACAATGCCGGGTGACTAGGCCGGAATAGTCCTAAGCTGTACTTTGGTTTTTGTTTTCGTCCTTCCAAGACGTGCTCTTGGGTGTTACGTTTGTTTTGGTTTTTATATAAAACAAGTAACAGAACATAGGGGGTTGAGCCCATGCGAGTCGGCACCGGGCTGCAGCGTAAAGCCTAGGGGGGATTCCAAAAGGCGAAAGATAAAACTAATTTGTTTTTGTTTTGATTTTGGCCTTTTGGCGTAATCTCCCCAGGACTCTACTTTTTTGGTGATGTAAATGACCTAGTGGGGCCAATCTGACCCGTCGCCGTGCCGGAACATTTGTTTTGATTGTTGTCCGAGGCGGGGGCTGATTGGTGACGATTTCAAATGAAGAAATCATGACATTATATCAAACCAAATTTTCTTTGCAAGAAGATTATATGTACATAAATTAAAAAATATGATTAAAAATATTTTATCATTCATATTTATGGCTTTTTTAAGCCATTTTTATTTTTTAGCTTTTTTGACGTTTATTCCTGGTTTTGTTCCGCTTGGCGCCTCAGCTCGCCCAATATCTGCACCATTTCCTCATAGGTGGCGCACTGGAACTGGCATTCGTTATCCTCAAAATGCCATTTTCCGATGCAGTCGGGAAAACCGGGGTGCGGACCGATGGAAAGGTTATTTTTAAGGTTATCGTCGCAACATCTGTCCTGTTCTTCCTGGGTTGATGAATGGGAACATAATTGACTTATGGGATCGATGGGCTCATCGGCGCCGTCCTCATGGTAATACTGCTCCAATTCCTCCGCCGTCAGGCAGCGGTAAGCGCAATTCAGGATTTCATTATTAAAAACCCATTTGCCAACGCAATCACCGCCCTGCTGGCCGGAGTGCTCCCGGGCGCAACAATAATCACGGACTTCCTGCGCGCCTACCGAACAATCGGCGGGCGGCGAAGATGGCGGGGGCTGATTTGGGCTAACGGTATCGCATCGGTAACGGCAGCCCCGCAGGGTGTTGTCAAAAATCCAGTTACCGGGACATTCGGCATGGGAAACCGTGGTGTTTTGGAGGGAACAGCAGTAATTCCGTATGCTTTGCGAACCGATACTGCAATCGGGGGCTTCCGGCGTTTCATTCCCTGAAATTTCATTTTCTGTCCCCTCTCCTTCATCATCTTCATCCAAATCAAAAACGTCCCAGGTATCGGGATCCCACACGACCACATCGTCCCAGCCAATGATTGTAGCTCCTCCGCCGCCCAGGGTAATGCTCGAGGCGGAAACGGTATCGACCAAAAATGAGCCGGCGCCACCGGTTTTCCTTTCCCCTTTCCCGTCACGGACTGTCAGGCCTGATTTTTCCGACTGGGAAATGTCGAGCAAAGTGCCTTGGGGGACGGTAATCGTCCCGCTTACCTGTTTCCAGTCCTCGGAAAAACCGAATTCCGCGGTACCGCCGGACCTGAAAAAACGGGCTTTTTTGGTTTCGTCGGCAGGCCCTTCAAGGTCGGCGGTTATCCGGTCGGTGCCGCCCACGACGATTTGGAAGTCGGCGCTATCGGCATGGGTGATTTTAAGGACGGAAACTCCCGGATCCAAGGTTTGCTTAAAAGAAGCCGAACCGCTGAATAGCGCGAAATAACCGACGGCAAGCAGTATAAAGAGGGCTAAAAGGGGAATAATGGCTTTTTTCACAAAAAATAAGGGTTTACTGGGGGCATTTTACCATAAACATCATCATCCGTATCCCTTGCCCTTTGTTCCGTTTTTTGGTATAATTTAAAGATTATTAAACAAAACCATGAACAATAACATGATCAAGATTATCGACCTTGCGATAAACCGCAACGCGTCCGATATCCATTTCCAAACAGGCCAAAAGCCCATTTTACGCATCAGCGGCAAGCTTTTTGTGGTTGAGGACGCCGAACCGTTCCTCATGATGGAAGGGACGTCTGAGTTCGAGGAGTACCTGAACAAGGAACAAAACGCGTATTTCACACAAAACGGCAACGTGGATTTCGCCATGAGCTACGGCAACGATTACCGCATGCGCGGGAACCTCTTCCGCCAAAATAGCGGGCTTTCGCTTTCCCTGCGCCTCATCTCCAACCGGATTTTAAGCTTTGAACAACTTGGGCTCCCGCCCATTTTCAGGAATATCGCCGAAGATTACCGGCAAGGATTTTTCCTGATCGTGGGCCCCACGGGGCAGGGCAAAACCACCAGCCTCGCGGCCATCCTCAACTATATGAACAAGAACCGCGAAGCCCACATCATCACTATTGAAGACCCCATCGAATACATCATTCCGAACGATAAATGCGTCATTGAGCAGCGGGAAGTGGGCACCCATACTTCCTCGTTCCAAAACGCCCTGCGGGCCTCCATGCGCCAGGACCCCGACGTGATCATCGTGGG